>CAZZIS010000022.1:0-37481 GCA_964654445.1 uncultured Thioalkalispiraceae bacterium | reverse complement strand
AAGAAAAAGGCAAAAAAGAAAACCGCAAAGAAAAAAGCCAAGAAAAAGTCACGTAAGAAACGTTAATTCTTAGGTTTGGTAAGACAGTATAGAAATGCGGGCATTAGCCCGCATTTTTACTTAAGCAGTATAAAACTGTATGAATAAAAGCCTTATTTAAACTACAGATATTAAGTAAGATTATTAGATTGAAAATTTAAAAAGAACTAATACTTTTATTAATTGTGCCGATAACTTTGTAATGGTAGATAAATTTATTGTCCTAACTGAATAATAAGAATGCTTGAAGAAAATACAATTAAAGAAGCGAAGATTTTAATCGTTGATGATCAGCCTGCAAATGTCACGTTGATAGAGAAAATGCTGGATATTGATGGTTATATTAATGTTATTGCAACAACTGATCCTACCCAGGTTGAATCTATTTATATGGAGCAAAACAGTGACCTGGTTTTGCTTGATCTGAACATGCCGGTTATGGATGGTTATCAGGTATTAGCAAAAATACGTGAGGTTGACCCGGATTATCCCCCTATTATTGTATTAACCGCACAAAGCGATCGTGAATCCAGAATTAAAGCACTGGATCTTGGTGCGCGTGACTTTTTAGCGAAGCCTTTTGATCGGGTTGAACTTATGACCCGTATTCGAAATATGTTAGAAGTTAGAATTATGACCAAGGCCATGAAGAATCAAAATGCAATTCTTGATGGCATGGTGAAAGAACGAACAAAAGAATTAAATGATACCCGGCTTGAAGTGATACGTCGCTTAGGTCGTGCAGCTGAATACAGGGATGATATGACCGGCTTCCATATTATTCGTATGAGTCGGTATTCTCAGCTACTTGCACTGGCAGCCGGTATGTCGGAAGCAGAAGCAGAAGTATTACTCAATGCCAGTCCAATGCATGATATTGGTAAAATCGGGATTCCGGATAGTGTGTTGTTAAAACCAGGAAAACTAGATCCTGAAGAATGGAGGATTATGCAAACGCACGTTGATATTGGTGTAGAGATCCTTACTGGTTCAGATTCTTCGTTAATGAATATGGCTGCTGAAGTTGCCCAAAATCATCATGAAAAATGGGATGGCTCTGGCTATCCACGTGCAATTGCCGGTGAAGATATCCCTTTTACTGGTCGAATTGTTGCTGTTGCTGATGTTTTTGATGCTTTAACAACAGAGCGACCCTATAAAAAAGCATGGTCTGTTGAAGATGCCATAGAATTTTTAAAAGAACAAAGAGGCCAGCATTTTGAAGAAAAATTAGTTGATCTCTTTATAGAAATACTTCCTGATATCCTTAATGTGCGCGATCAATATTCAGAGCAGCCAGAAGAAAAAGCCAAAATCATATAATGGAGATGAATGAATATAAAGTAAAGATTTTAGCCGTTGATGATAATGTTGTTAATATTAAAGTTCTTGCCCAATATCTTGGCAAACAAAATTATGAGGTAATTACTGCTGAGTCTGGTGAAGAGGCGATTGAAAAATTCAAATCGGAAGCACCTGATATCATTTTGATGGATATTATGATGGGTGATATGAATGGGCTTGAAGCAACGGCAAAAATAAAAGCCTTATCAGGAGATAAGTGGATTCCGGTTATTTTCATGAGCGCCCTGGCTTCAGAGGAAGATAAAATCAAGGGGCTTGATGTTGGTGGAGATGATTACATTTCAAAACCGATTGAATTTAATATTCTCGGTGCAAAATTAAAAGCTGTTCAGCGTATCTCCGATATACAAGATAAACTTTCTGCCGCTATGTTAGAGCTTCAGCAGCACAAAAAAGCTGAAGAACATGAGCAGGCGATGGCTTATGATCTAATGGAAAGTTTATTTGATACTGGTCATCTTGAAGGAAAGGATTTTCATGTTTGGCACATACCTGCAGCTCGCTTTAGTGGTGATCTGATTGTTGCGGAGAAACAATCTGAAGATCGGTTTTATTTATTACATGCAGATTCAACGGGACATGGTTTAACGGCGGCACTGCCATTATTACCTGTATCACAAACATTTTATCATATGGCTAAAAAAGGTTATTCAATAGGCCAGATTGCAAGACGAATGAATAAACAATTAAAGTTTATTATGCCCATTAATCGTTTTGTTGCAGTTACATTATTACTTGTTGATTTTGAGAATAATGTTATAGAAGCATGGAATGGCGGAAATCCATCTGTATTTGTCGTAAATGAAAATAAAGAAGTTGTTAAAAGATTTGACTCAAAGCATTTGGCGCTGGGCATATTGCCTGATGAAGCATTTGACGGGAAAACAGAATTTGTAAGCTGTGAAGGTAATAATTCTGTTGTAATATATTCTGATGGTTTGATAGAAGCAGAGAATGCTGAAGGTAAACCGTTTGATGAAAATATGTTATTAGAAGTAGTGAAGACGGATATAAGAGCACCTGTTTTACGCAACAATATTGTTGATGCTGTAACTAATCATCTTAATGGTGAAAAAGCACATGATGATATGTCTCTCATTGTCCTGAATAGCCAAAAAACACAAGATGATGTTTAACGTTTAAATTTTCTACCAAGAAACCCCAGTCCGCTAATAACCAGTCCTGAAATCCACTCCTTAATATGTTGTATAAAAGAGCGAGTATTCCACTGGTTTAAAATAATTAATGTGCTTTTTGAAAAGTCGGAATTAAATAATTTAACTATTTGTTGGTGGCTATGTTCATCATAAATCTCTATGTTAGCATCAAGATTGAGAAATTGATTCCAGCGATCCAGATTACTTGAACCAATAGTAAACCAGTTATCACATAAAATTATTTTAGCATGGGTGAAACGAGGCTGAAATTCATAAACAGCTATGTTTGCTTTTAATAAACGCTGGTAATACCGTTGTATGCCATAAGTAATCCATTTATGATCACTATGTGGGCCTGGAAAAATCAACCTGACATCTACTCCTTTTTTAGCTGCGTAACGTAATGCACGTCTTATTTTCCGGCTACTGATAAAATATGGAGAAGTTAACCAGACCTGTTTTTTACTGGCGTGTATGCGGCTGATAACAGCACGGATTATTTCATTTTTTTCTGTGCCGGCAGAAATGAGAACACGTGCTTTATTATTAGTCTGCCCGGAAATATTTTTTATTGGTATATTATATGTTTGTAAGTTTGCTTTTTCTTTTTGCCATACTTTATTAAAAGAATGGATAAGGTCAAAAACAATATCCCCGTCAACTTTTAGCATTACATCATGCCAGTAATTACTTGTGGCATCAGGTGTGAATTCATCAGTAATTCCCGCTCCACCAATAAAGGCAGTATGATTATCAATAACCAGCAATTTTCGATGATCACGTTTCAGGCTTCTGCCAAAATGAAAAAAATTAACCGGGTTATAAAGTAGCAGTTTAATGCCTGCAGCAATAATTTTCTCTTTATCTTTACTGTTTAACCCTTTTGTACCGTATTCATCTAACAAAATATAAATTTCAACATTACGTTTTTTAGCAGCACATAATTCTTTTATAAAAATATCTGCAATTTTCCCGGATTCAAACAGGTAGGCTTCAAGTAATATACGATTTTGAGAGTTCTTTATTTCGTGTAGCATAGATGAAAAATAATCAGCACCATCAATTAATACCTGAAACGTGTTATTAAAACGCCAGGGATATTGATATGTTTTTTTATTTTTCATGATTAAGGAACAGGATCATATTATAATGCCTTAACAGGCGACACTTTATTGTTTTTAATCTGTAAACTAAACTTGCCTGCAAGTAAGTCCTGAATAGTTTTTCCTGCAAGTTGGTAGCGCCAACCTTTTAACAAGGCTACATTTTTTTCACCACAGATGACTTTTTCAAGCATTTTTCGATTTGCTATGTTTGTTGGGCTAATATTCTGCTCGTTAGCAATTAATTTTAGTTGGGTTAGTAATAAATCAGCAATAATTTCCTGATCTGCAGTAAGACGTTTTGGTTTAACTGTTTTTGGCAAATCTGCCTCATTCATTTCCAGTGCTTTTTTTACACAGCCAAGAATTGTTTCCCCTGAGTTTTCAATGATTGCTTGTTTTATATTAGCAATGCTTTCCAGTTGAGATATGTTTTTTGGTAGCAGTTGTGCAGCGGCGACAAGAATGTCATCAGCAAGTATCCAGCGGCGAGGTCTGTCTTTTTTTATTGCCATTTCTTCACGCCATTGTGCGATATTTTTTGCGGCAGCAAATTGTCGAGGTCTTAAACGATTAATACCTTTTACTTTATTCCACGCATCTTCTGGACGGGTGATAAATAATTCTGCCTGGCACAAAGCTTCAAATTCTTCATCCAGCCAGTTTTCCCGGCCTTGCTCTATGAGCTGGTTCTTTAATAATGGATAAAGTTGGCGTAAATAAAAGACATCATCACTGGCATAACGAATTTGTTCTTTACTTAATGGACGTTTGCTCCAGTCAGTTCGGGTATGTGCTTTATCCAGTTGCACGCCCAGAACTTTATTTACCAGGGCGCCATACCCAACTTGCTCACCATAGCCTAACAAGCTTGCAGCAAGTTGCGAATCAAAAAGGGGTTGTGGTAAATTATTAGTTAAGTCATAAAATATTTCATAGTCTTGTCTTGCTGCGTGAAGTATTTTTAACTTGTTTTTATCATTAATAATCTCCATTAAAGGTGTGATATCTTTTATTGCAATAGGATCAACACAAGCAACGATATCATCAGTTGCAATTTGAATCAGACAAAGTTTTGCACGATATGTTTTTTCTCGAATAAATTCAGTATCAAGTATCAACAAAGGAACATCTTTTATGCTTTCACAGAGTTCCTGCAGCTTTTCACTGTTATCAATATACATGATTTCGTATTCAGTCCTGTTGTTACTTTTATCATTCATTTACTAAAATCCTGAAGGGTGATTAAGTAGCTATAATAACAAAATGCTATTTCTTGTACGAGTTATGCAGGGTAAGATAATAGCTTAAATTAAATCAGCCGGAGTAATTATAAATACCGGGTGATTTTACCAAATAAGTAAAAAATGAGTAAAACGTTGTTATGCTTCAATTATTCAAAGTATTTTGGGCCATTTGTCGATTAAAAGCCGGACCACAGGATCTACCTAAAGGGCATTATCTATTGGTTTTTGCGATACTGGCCGGCATCATTATTGATAGTTTTACAACATCTATATTGATAACTGAATTATCCGGCCTTGTTATTATCAATACAGTCGTCATTTACAACGTATTACTCTTGTCAGCAATTTATTTTTTACTGAAATTAATTGGATATGCAGAACGTGGTGTGCAGACAATAACGGCTATTGTTGGTGCAGGAATATTTATTAGTCTGGTTTTGTTGCCTGGTTTATTAATAATGGATTCTGTTGAAGAAAATGTAAAATCATTCGCTCTATTTATATTAATCGATAATGTTTGGCGTATTTCGGTTAATGCACATATATTTCGTCATGCATTATCCATCAGTTTATTAATGGCTATGATATTATCGGTGAGTTATTTGCTTTTTGGTGTACTTGTTGCAGATTATTTACTACCCGCGCAAAGTCCTTAAATTGGGTGTTCAGGAAAAACAATTTATGCATATTCATATTCTGGGTATTTGTGGCACTTTTATGGGAGGGCTTGCGTTACTTGCTCGTGAGTTAGGTCACACAGTGAGCGGCTCGGATGAAAATGTTTACCCACCTATGAGTACACAATTACAGGAACAGGGTATTAGCTTAATGCAGGGGTATGCCCCCGAACATTTGAATCCTGAACCGGATCTGGTCGTTATTGGCAATGCCTTGTCACGAGGAAATCCTGCTGTTGAAGCCGTACTTGAAAGGGGATTACGTTACACTTCTGGTCCGCAATGGTTATTAGATTATGTATTACAGGAAAGGTGGGTGCTTGCAGTTGCCGGAACACATGGAAAAACATCAACAGCAAGCTTGTTAGCATGGTTATTGGAAGACAATAAATTATCTCCCGGATTTTTGATTGGTGGTATTCCCGGGAATTTTGGTGTTTCTGCACGTTTAGGGGAAACGCCCTTTTTTGTCGTTGAAGCCGATGAGTATGATACCGCTTTTTTTGATAAGCGTTCCAAGTTTGTTCATTATCACCCGCGTACTTTGATTTTGAATAACCTTGAATATGATCATGCAGATATATTTCCGGATATCGGAGCAATACAAACCCAGTTTCATCATTTATTACGTACAGTACCTGCAAATGGTTTAGTGATCAGTCATGCTGATGATCCTTATTTAGATCAAACAATTAAGCAAGGATGCTGGACACCAATAGAATATTTTTCTGGAAAACAAATAAAACATTGGCAGGCTAAACCGATTACTGCAGATGGACTTGAATTTGATGTCCTGTTTAATTCGAAGAAAATTGCTTCTGCTAAATGGTCATTGTTAGGTGAACACAATATGCAAAATGCGTTAGCCGCGATTGCTGCTGCAAGACACGTTGGTGTGCCAGCAGAATTGTCTATTGAGAGTTTAAGTCGTTTTAAAGGTATAAAACGTCGTATGGAAGTGCGAGGCATTATAAATAATATTACTATTTATGATGACTTTGCTCATCATCCTACTGCTATTCAACATACTTTAGATGGCTTGCGAAAAAATGTGGGGGACAAAAGGATTCTAGCCATTCTTGAACCACGTTCAAATACAATGAAAATGGGTGTACATAAAGATACTCTGGCAGAATCTTTAACACTTGCAGATGAAGTTTATTTGTACCAGTCTGAGAGTTTAGATTGGGACATAGCCGAAAAATCAGAAAACAATACAATACAGGTATTTTCATCAACTCAAGCCATTATTGATAAGGTATTAATTGATGTGGAAGCGGAAGATCATATTGTTATTATGAGTAATGGCGGTTTTGAAGGAATTCATCAACGAATACTGGATGCACTAACAAACAAGTTTAATTAGAGATCACAAAAAGATGGCAGAACAAGATCAAATTCAGACCCAAACTCCGGTAATTTTAGCCTTAACAGGTGCATCCGGTGTGCAGTATGCATTACGTTTAATGGAATGTTTGCTGGATGCGGGTACCCCTGTTTATTTAATGGTATCCAAGGCTGCGCAAATTGTTTTATCGATGGAAACTGAATTATCTGTACCAGCAAAATCAGCAGAGATGGCTCGCTTTTTCACCGAACTTTATAAAGCAAAAGCGGGGCAATTGGAGGTCTTTAGCCAGGAACAGTGGACTGCACCGATTGCAAGTGGCTCACATAAGGCTTTATCAATGGTGGTTTGTCCGTGTACAACCGGAACACTGGCTGCAATTGCGAATGGCAATAGTGATAACTTACTTGAGCGTGCTGCTGATGTGATGTTGAAAGAAAAAAGACAGTTGATTATGGTTGTGAGAGAGACGCCCTTTTCACAAATTCATCTGGAGAATATGCTGCGGCTCTCACAAGCGGGAGCCACTATTATGCCTGCAAACCCGGGTTTTTATCATAAACCTGAAAAATTGCAGGATATTATTGATTTTATGGTGTCTCGTATTCTTGATCATTTGAAGATTAGTCATAATTTATTGCCTCGTTGGGGTGAGTGAGTAGAAAAGACTGGGCTTTTTTCTATTTTGTGCCACACTGAATAGATGTCTTAAAGAGAAATCGTTTTAACTTATTATCATTTTTATAGATGTGTTGATGAATATTAATAGAGCATGGATGTTTTAGAAAAAATAAAAATACCCTTATTTCCGCTTGATGCTGTGCTGTTTCCTGGCGGTGCATTGCCATTACGTATATTTGAACCTCGTTACCTGGATATGGTTAGTGATTGCCTGAAGTGCGAAGGTGGGATTGGTGTCGTCTTGATTGAAGAAGGTAAGGAAGCCGGTACTGCTGCAAAAGTGCATGAATTTGGCACTATCAGTTATATCTCTTACTGGCATAAACGTAATGACGGTATGTTGGGTATCACACTAACAGGTAAACAGCGTTTTCGTGTCTTATCAACAGAGGTTAAAGCAAATCAACTCACTGTTGCTGAGGTTGAATTATTACCTGATTTTGAAAATCCTGAAAAGGAGCATAATGCAGAACAGTTTATTAAACTATTAAAACAAATTATTGCTCAACTTGAACCACCTTATACGACAATGACAAAATATTATGATGACCTGGACTGGGTTAGTGCCCGGCTTATTGAGTTGTTACCATTGCAACTAAAAGACAAACAAAACATGTTGATTATGGGGGATATGGATGAAAGAATAAACTATCTTCAGCCACTATTAGTTTCAATGGAACTACTTTAGTTTTTATTGTAATAAAAAAATTGTACGGTTTTTAAATATAACTTTCTCATGAGTTATTATGTTTTTACCCTCGAGCATTATTTCTCTTATTTTTTCTTTTTTTGTCGTTAGATAGGTGAACCCTAAATGTTCTTTCATTTCCATAAAACTAATACTGCCAAACCAGAGTGGCTGTAATGAATCTTTTTGTCGAAGCTTGTATTTTGATGGCCATAATCGAATAACGGTCAGCTCCTGCTTAAGTTTATTATATTGATAAAAACGTAAAGCCTCATACTTACCTTCATGTATATGAGGTAACACAGGAAGCTGGTTAATATTAACTTCATCCAGCAACCAGTTTGAAATAGTCCTTGATGTATTTAATCTGCTTTTAAATCCTAACTGAGATAACTGTGAGGCTATACTCTTTTTTGTTCCTGACCATTGTAGATTGAATAATGTGTTATTATTTTTCTGAATTCCCTGGCGTGAAACAGGTAATAATTCCCATCCACTTTCTAACCAGCTACTGGCTCCCATAACAAAATAATCATCAGACTGGAGATAAAGTTCTTCTTGTTGGAAAACTTTCCAGCCGGGATATAAAAGAAGTGCTGCAATTATCAGAATCACTTCTTTTCGTGTTTTGTTAGATAAAGTTTGTTTATTATGTCTGCGGTAAGCGATACCTAATAAGTTAAACCAGATAGAACCAACAAACAAAGCAAATAGTATTTGGCTGAAAACCTGGGTAGCAAAATAAAGTTGTGCCAACATTAAAAATAAAACTAATGAGGCAGATAGATAATATACAAATTTTTGTTTGTTAAATGAAAGTCCGGAATTTATGATTATGCTCAGAAAACCTATAGTCGAAATAATGATTATAAATGATAAAGGCTGAATGTTTATATTCAGGTTTTCCTGTAATGAAATGGTTAAGCTATTACTTAATAATGGTGATAATAAAAGTGGTAAAGCGATCGCAGCCAACCAGTGCCAGAGAGAAAAAAAGTTCTTTTTGAAAATAAATAAACTACCCAGGAAAAAATAAAGTAATGCTATAAATGTACTGCTGCTAAGATAATTTAGCCATAACATAATGCTATCAAAGGGAGGTGAGCGAAATGCTTGCAGGCTGTAATAAATGAGTTGATCAAGAGAATCAAAATCATAAGAAAATTGGCTAAAGGGAAGAACCAGCGTATTTTGTAGTAAACTTAATAATAATGTTGCGATGAATATAATGAGCGCAACTAAACTTAAACCACGTATTTCCGGGTGTGTTTTATCAAAAATAGCGGCAGGGACTTCCCCTGCTATTGGATGTTTTTCTCCCCAGCTCAACAAATAACTGATCAGCTTATCATTATAAGGTTTAGTAAAAATATAAAGGCGCTGTATAAGCCATAAAGATATAATTATAGAAACTAATAAAAAGATGATTAATAAAATAAACTTACTGGCAAATTCACTGGCCATTTCAATAGAAAGGCCAAAAAGTAAACCCGGTAATAAATAAAGCGGAGCCCAGAAAATAGCTGATCCAATATTGACTGAAAGAAATATTTTAACAGGCATTTTTGTCATGCCCGCTATTGCCGGGATAATAGGGCGTAAAAGGCCAATGAAACGGGAGAGAATGATGCTTTTTACGCCGTGTTGTTTAAAAAATTGATTTGCTCGGATGATGACATCTGGATGCCGTGATAAAGGCCAGAGGTCGTTGAGTTTAGTTTGATAACGTCTACCCAACCAGTAACTAAGACTATCGCCAGCAACCGCACCACAAATGGCAACAAATACAGTTGGCCAGAATTCCAAAGCATCCATTGCGATAAGAGCACCAATCAAGATCATAAGAATGGCACCGGGAATAATTAATCCTATAACAATTAATGATTCGCTGAAGGCAACAAGAAATACAAACAGTAAGGCAAGAGTTGAATGCTGTTGTAGAACAAGAATCAGGTCTGCAATAATATCTTCAGGCATAAGTCCAGTATACGTTATGCTATAAGGTATTGCTGAGAGGTGAAAGGGAATATTTAATTTTTTTTGCTAGCTGGTTAATATAATAAATGAGGTTTGTATTTGTTCCCTCCCCTAACTTGGAAAGTGGAGGGAACAAATTATTATGAATGAGTATTTTTATAGATTAGCAAAGACTTTTTCTGCGGCATCTAATGTTTTGGCGATATCATCATCACTGTGTGTGCTTGAAACAAAGCCGGTTTCATAAGAAGAAGGAGCAAGGTAAATACCTTCTTCCAGCATGCCATGGTAAAACGTTTTGAAGCGTTCAGCATCACATGCGCAAACTTGTTCAAACGTAGTGATATTTTTTTCTTCTGTGAAGAAAAAGCCAAACATTGCTCCTGCCTGGTTGGTTGTTAAAGGAATATTAGTTTTTGCAGCACGTTCCTCTAAACCTTTTACGAGTGTTGTAGTTTTCTTTGTTAAGGTCTCGTAAAATCCGGGTAAAGAAATTATATCTAATGTTGTGAGGCCTGCTGCCATGGCAACGGGATTACCGGATAAGGTGCCTGCTTGATAGACGGGTCCAAGTGGAGCAATTTGTTGCATAATTTCGCGTTTGCCACCAAATGCGCCTACTGGCATCCCACCACCAATAACTTTACCTAATGTAGTTAAATCAGGTTTAATATTATAGTAGCCTTGAGCACCACCTAAAGAAACACGAAATCCCGTCATTACTTCATCAAGAATCAGTACGCTGCCATATTCATCACAAACTTCTCGCAAGCCTTCAAGGAAGCCTGCAACAGGTGGGATACAATTCATATTGCCAGCAACAGGCTCTACAATGATACAGGCAATTTGCTTACCCATTTCTTTAAAGGTCTGTTTAACTTCTTCAATATTGTTATAACTTAAAGTGATGGTAAGTTCTGCCAGTGAAGCAGGAACACCGGGAGAAGTCGGCACACCTAAGGTTAATGCGCCTGAGCCTGCTTTAACCAGTAATGAATCTGAATGTCCGTGATAACAGCCTTCAAATTTAACAATTTTATCGCGACCGGTATAACCCCGGGCTAAACGTAATGCACTCATGGTGGCTTCGGTACCTGAACTCACCATGCGTACCATATCCATTGATGGAACTAATTCGCACACTTTATCCGCCATTTTAGTTTCAAGCTCGGTAGGTGCACCAAAGCTGAGACCATTTAACATTGCTTGCTGTACACTTTTTAAAACATCAGGATGAGCATGGCCAACAATCATTGGTCCCCATGAACCTACATAATCAATGTACTGATTATCGTCTTCATCATAAACATAAGGGCCTTTAGCTTTTTTGAAAAATACCGGATCACCGCCGACACCTTTGAATGCACGCACAGGTGAATTTACACCACCAGGGATATGTTTTTGAGCAGCAGTAAAAAGTACGCTTGAACGGGACATAATAAAAATTCCTTAATAATTATTTATAAATAAAATGTTTGTGTAGTATAAATCAGCTCGGGGCTTTTGTTGAATCTATAATATCAACTAATTGACGTGTCGCATTAAAAATATTGGTTTGAGCAAAAATTCCCTGAATAATGGCAAGCATGTCTGCACCTTCTTTCAGTATTAAAGGGGCAAACTCCTGTGTGATGCCGCCAATTGCAACAATGGGGATAGTGATGGATTTACGTGCATGACTCAAAAGTGATAACTCAGCTTGTGGCGCAGAGGGTTTACTGAGTGAATTAAAAAAACGACCAAAAGCAACATAATCTGCACCTTGAGCTTGTGCCTCTTGTGCAAGTTCAATTTGATTATTACAGGTAACACCAATAATTTTATTTTCACCTAATAACGTACGAGCTTGCTTTATGTGAGTATCTTTTTGTCCAAGATGAACACCATCAGCATTTACTTTTATAGCAAGATCAACATTATCATTGATAATAAAGAGTACATTATTTTGTTTACATAGCTTGATGAGAGTACTTGCTTCTTCTTCTTGTTGTTCCAAAGCAGCTGTTTTATTTCGGTATTGCAGAATATTAATCCCACCCAGGATAGCTTGTTTTGTTTTGCCAATAAAATCTGCCCCCATGAGTTCTGGATCAGTTATCGCATAAAGTCCTTTTAATCTTTTATTGTTGTTTTGCATTCGCTTTATTTATTTTCGGCTTAATTTATTCAATCATTGTTGTGTTGCCAGTAAAAGCGGTTAGGAATAAGCTGGCCTTTTTCACTGATTTTATAAGCATGCTTTAAGCTATTCCAGCTGTAGTCTTGCGCTTCATTGACTGCGTTAAATGGATCTAAACCTTGCGCGATGAGTGCTGCAATAGCGGAAGCTAAAGTACAGCCTGAACCATGATATTCATGCGGTAAACGGTCCCAGCTAAAGGTTTCAACATACTTGCCTTCGTGAAACCATAAGTTATCCACATGTTCATTGTTTTCGTGTGCGCCTGTTAAAAGTACTGCATCGCAACCTTGCTCCATTAATTTTTTTCCACAGTCCTTAAGCTCATTTTTATTAGTGAGTAGCCGTGCCTCTGGGCTATTTGGTGTGAGGATTGTTGTATGGGGCAATAATAATTCCTCAATGGTTGCAAGCATGCCTGTTTCAGTTAAATTTGTTCCACCTCCTGCCGCCAGGACGGGATCATAAATGACGGGCAAATCGGGGTATTGTTTTAGAATTGTACTGATAGATTCAATGATTTTAAGCGAACCCACCATACCGATTTTAATTGCTTTTACTGAAACATCTTCCAGCAACTTATGAACCTGCTCGGTAAATAATTGTACCTCAACGGATTGATAGCGGCTGACATCTTGTGTGTTTTGCACAGTCAGTGCCGTAATCACCGGAACAGCGTGGCCACCCATGCTGGCAATACTTTCAATATCAGCCTGGATGCCTGCACCACCTGACGGATCAAAACCTGATAAGCATAAAATAGAAGGAGGAGATTTCAACATGATTATAGCTTGTTAGTTTGTCGTTCTAAAATGGGGTAATTATTATAAGCTAAATGTTGTGGTTATGAATGTATAAAATATCCAACAATAAAATAAAACCGTGTTGCAAATGATTCTCATTTAGATTAGTATTGTTTTTTTAGGAATACGTAATAAATTTGTAATTGAGGCAACTATGAAAAATAGAATGATTTTATTAGCCACTAGTATTTTAGCGGCCCCTGCTGTAATGGCTGACTCCCCCGAATCAACTGAAAACCTGCACTGGTCTGGTGATTTTAGAACAGGTTACTTTAGCAAAGAAAAAAATACGCGAAGTGGAACGAATAGCTCGAGAGATGAAGGGCGAGTACGACTTCGTTTTGGTGGTGAGTATAAAGGTAGCGAAAGTTGGAAGTTTAAACTCAGAACTGCCGGACGTTTTTTTCTGGAAAACAATAACTCAAATGCTGAAATAAAGATTTTTGACAGTATTCCTGCTGGTGATGGTCTGCGTGCAGGGGATGCAACGTTGGATGAAATTTACGCCAGCTATAAAAAAGATAAGCTGGATGTAAAATTTGGCCGTTTTCA
Organism: uncultured Thioalkalispiraceae bacterium; assembly: GCA_964654445.1. Classification (GTDB taxonomy): domain Bacteria; phylum Pseudomonadota; class Gammaproteobacteria; order UBA6429; family Thiohalophilaceae; genus JAGLTQ01. The sequence goes on along the minus strand of CAZZIS010000022.1, from coordinate 23,665 downwards.
AACCAAGATGGAGCTGGATGGGGTGGCAAAAAAGTCACTGGATCGTAATGATAGTCCAAATACCGACATTACCTGGACAGACGGTGTTTACACTAAAATAAAGCTGGACGACTGGGTTCATCATTTTATCCTGCAATATAACTATCCAGCGGGCGCAACTGAAGTTCGTCGTTCACCGCTTGATTTTTCTTCATCTGCAAGTCGGGCGAGTGCTTTTTGGGCATTGGAAAATCGTAAAAAGACGGGTGCTTTTGTACAACGTGGAGTGGATATAACTTATTTACCTGATGCTTTATGTACTGATGGAGGAACATGCAATCAACGCAAAGATTACATTACACTAGTTGGACGAGTTGCAATGAAATGGCCGTTAGGGACATCAGGCACAAAATTTATGTTGGGTACAGAAGCGGGTTATGCTGTAAATACTCAGACGCGCGTTGCAGCAAAAACGGGTACAACTGGTGATGCAGACGGTTTAGCTTGGCAACTGACATTTAACTTTATAGATATAGCACCTAAACATAGTTTAGGACTTGTTTACGCAAATGCAGGTGCAGGCTGGTTACTATCACCGGATTTTCGTAACAATAATTCCTTAGTTGAATTGCGTTATAAATGGGCTATTGATAAACGTAATCGTATAGAAGCACGGATTCGCCAGCGTCAGGATTTACAAATGCTGGTTGGTGAAACGCGTAAACAGGTGGATGATGATTTGTATGTTCGTTACACCTGGAAATTTTAATAGAATTTAAAGTAAGAATTATTCTTTATGATATTGCTATGCTCGTGATGACGGAAAAATCTGTCATTGCGAGGGTAGATTTTTTACCTTTTAAAACGGTTTAACACTCGCAAGAATTATAATTGCAACTAAAATTAATACCGGGGCTTCATTAAACCAGCGATAAAAGACATGTGAATGTTTATTATTATCATTTTTAAAATCAGCAACAAATTTTCCGCACATAATATGATAAATAACTAAAATAACAATTAATGCCAGCTTGAGATGCAGCCATAAATCCTGTCCAAAACTTTCCCACGCATAATTTATTAACATTGCAATACCAAAGCCAATAGTAAAAATTGCACCGGGTGTCATAATTCCAAAAAAGAGTTTACGTTCCATAATTTTAAAACGGTCATTACTGATTTTGTCATCAGACATGGCATGATAAACAAACAGGCGAGGCAAATAAAATAAACCCGCAAACCAGGTCACCATAAAAATTAAATGTAAGGCTTTTAACCACATTGTCTGACTCCAGATAAATTGAAGTTGGTTCCGACACGTTGTTCCTTGAACCAACCTACAATAGATTATTGTTCTGTAGGTTGGCTCAAGCGTAGCGGAGCCAACAGAAATTTGAAACAACCTGCATAATTATTTTTTATCGAGTATAGAAATAACTCGTTTTTTCCAAATGTCCATTTTCATTTCGCCAATTTTCTTTTTAACTATTTTGCCTTCATCATCAATCAGAAAAGTTGTGGGTGTCAGGCTGACATTACCAAAGGCATGAACAGCATCACCCTTTAAATCAAACGCAATAAGATAAGGGACATTTTTACGTTTGACCATTTCCATAACATAATCAGGTCGATCGTAGGGCATAGCAATACCTATAATTTCCAGTCCTTTGGAGTGTAACTCATTATAGAGTTCAACCAGGTGTGGCATTTCTTTAATACAGCCCGGGCAAGACGTTGCCCAAAAAGTAATTAAGACAGGTTTACCTTTTAAGTCGGACAGCTTAAGTTTTTTTCCGTCAATCAGTTGTAAGGTAATATCAGGTGCTTGTTGTGCGCCAGAAGGAGCCATCCACAAATAGACTATGCTGCCTAGAATAAGAATTGCAAAAAAAGTAATCAGGATGTCTTTGGTTTTCATATTAATTTATTTTGTATTATCTGCGTGGGTTGTTTTATACAAGTAAGCATCGGCTAATGCCTGGTAAATAGGTGTTGGGCAAACAAGCTGTGAAACAGCTTTTGCAATAAGTGCAGTTGTCATTAACGGCATCAGCATGGATGAACTATCTGTCATTTCCATTACAATAACAAAAGCGGTAATGGGGGTTTGTACAACGCCAGTAAAATAACCGACCATACCAAGCATAACAATGGCTGAAAAAGGAATGCTCGGCATAAACTGCGCGAGATCTGCACCGAGTCCCGCTCCAACAGAAAGAGAGGGAGCAAAAATACCACCGGGTATGCCACTCAAATAAGAAGCAATCGTTGCCAGTAATTTATAAAATGGAAAGGCTACTGAGACTTCGCCGCCATCTACTAAATTTTTTGCTTCAAGATAACCAGTACCGAAGGTTTGGCCACCCGATAAAAATCCCAGTAAACTTAAAATGAGTCCGCAGAAAAAAGCAATGCGTATCGGGTAAGCACTTAAATAAGCAGCAATCTGGCGTGTACCTAAAATTAAACTACTACTGAATAATCCACCAAGTAAACCACCCACAACACCGCATGCTATTACCGCAATCCATGCAGAAGACAGCGCAACGCTTACTGTTGAATGCCCAAAGTAAGTGTATTCACCTAATACTGAAAGAGCGGTAACACCCGCAAGAACAACGGCAATCAATAAAGTGCCGCTTTTACGTTCTTCAAAAGAGCGACTCATTTCTTCAATGGCAAAAATAATACCCGCTAGTGGTGTATTAAATGCAGCAGAAATGCCTGCAGCACCACCGGCAAGAATAAGAACGCGAGTCATATCCCGGCTGCGTAAATTAGGCATAAATTTTCGTAAAGAGTACATGATGGAAGCACCAACATGAACGGTTGGACCTTCGCGTCCGATAGAAGCACCACTGAGTAAACCGAGGCAAGTAAGGAATATTTTAGCTAAAGCAACTTTTAATGAAAGCACCTTTGAGCGCATAGCATGACTACTCATTGATAAAGCAGCAATGGCTTGTGGAATACCACTGCCTTCTGCGCCTTGAAAAAAACGGCGGGTTAACCATGCTATGAGTGTTAATCCAAGTGGTGGCAGGGTGTAAGCGATCATTGGATGATCACGATAAAGCTGGTGATATAGCGCATCAGAGTGGTGGCTGGCTAAAGCAAAAAATGCTGCGGTAAGCCCAAGGGAGATTGCGCTGCCCCATAAGACAAGCCGGACTTTCCATTTATTAACAGAGAGTAAACGTCTTTTGGTGCGGTGATAATGTCGCTTATACATAATGCGGCTGATCTTAACACGAAGTACACCGAGATTAAGCTTAAAAGATCTTACCGCAGAGATGCAAAGAGCGCAGAGGAAAAGCTTAAAAAATCTGTCGTTGCAGGTATGGGAAAGCGTGACGAACTCAATAAAATTGAATCATCAAGATTGATATTAAACCAATGGGAGCACAGGTTGCCGGTAAGTTACATTATGTGAAATTTACGCCAGAACGATAGAATAAAGTTTTCTTTTTCTCTGCGGTGAATTAATTTTGGTTTCTAAATCCGAATATACGACCAGCCGCTTTGCTGGCGTTTAACTATCTGATTAATTGCCGATGAAACGACGCTGGTATTAGGTAACAATTCAAGTTTTTTACCTTGCGCACGCTGAATTCTTTTTAGTGTTTGACCACAGACCAGCACGGTAAGGTTTTCATATTTTTGTTGCAGCTTTTGCAAACGTTTATTGTAGTCTTTACCGTTATTGGTAACTAAAGTTAAACCTTTACTATTGGCTAGAATTTCAAGTTCAAGTTTACGTGATGATTTGGCATATTCTTCTAATAACGCTTCAGCTTCATCTAGTACAATATTTAATCTATGTGGTTTTGCAGTGCTGACATGTAACATAAGTCTCCAATGCTCAGCATTATTTGTCATACCGGGGCTATGGGTTACTTGTGCAATATCAGTAAGGTTAGTTGGAGTCATTGCCTGGTGTGATATCCAACCGGCAATAGTTCCAATTACGAGAAAGATAGATGCAGCAGCAAACCAGTTGAATTTTACTTGTTGAGTTAAATCACGGGTACCTTTATGGCGGTCAGGTACTTCAATACTTTGGTAGGACAGTTGTACCAGGTTATGTAATTTTTGTAATTTACATACACGCTGGCTAAGTTCAGCATCATGCCGTATAGCATCAAGAATTTCTGCTTTTTCAACAGTGTCGAGTTGATCATCAATGAATGCATTCAAATGCTCATCTGAGTATTGTATTTTGTTCGGTATATTTATTTCACTCATTTTTATTTCACAACTCTTATATGTGTGCCTTGTGTGAGTACATTTTGTTCTTTTAGTTCAAGCAACTGTTCAGACAATGCTTTTCTTGCACGGTTTAAACGGCTCATCACTGTACCTGTGGGTATACCAACAATCTCAGCTACTTCAGCATAAGAAAAACCTTCAAGGTCAACCAGTGATAAAACCTGACGTTGTCCTTGCGGTAAAGCTGCTACCGCATGTTGAACTATATCGGTAATATTCTGCCTTTCTTGAGCTAATTCTGGTGTGTCATCATCTGTAAAAACACATTCATCTATATCATCAGTCGGTTTTTGCCGCCTCAAATAATCACGCCAGCAGTTAGCTAAAATGGTAAACAGCCAACTGTTCATCTTTTTTATATCACGTAATGAATTTGCATTACGTATGGCTTTAATTACAGTGTCCTGAACTAGATCATCAGCTACATCAGCAGCGTGGCACCATGAAAAAGCGACCTTGTATAAACGAGGGCGCATTTCTTCCAACTGTTTTTTAAACGTTGGGCTACGACAAATAAAATCTAACGGATTCATTAAATACAACTCACAACAAAAAATGACTCCGTACTATAACAGACGTACTAACATTAAAAAATATTCCATTTGTTTAGGTGGAAGCTAAATAAGAGTTTAATTATATGCTTATATATAGGTATATTTAAATCTTTTATTATTTTTGTGGAATAAATCCTGGTTATGTTTCGTCTTACTCTAAAGGCAAATTCTTAAGCATTATAAAAACATGGAATTAGTCTAAATAATGAAAACGAGATAACTCGTTGTTAACTTAATCCTCTAGGGGGGGAAATCAAATGAAGTCAAAACTTATAAAGGCGTTTGCGCTTTTAGCATTACTGGCATCACCGTTTATCAGTAGTCAGGCGATAGCAGCAGGTAAAGCGTTTGCTGATGCAAAAATTGTTTTACAAATCAGTGATCCAAATCCATTCAAACAAACATTAGTTTTAAATGTTGCTAATAATCTGATCAAACATTATGGCCAGGATTCAGTGGAAATTGAAATCGTTGCTTTTGGTCCTGGGTTACGCCTTTTATTCGCTGAAAATGCCAATAAAGGTCGTATCAGTGCTTTAGCGGGTGCTGGTGTAACATTCAGTGCATGTGCAAACACAACTCGTAACATGGGTAAAAAACTCGGTCACCCACCAGCACTTAATCCTAAAGCAGTAACAGTATCAGCGGGTATTGTTCGTATTTTAGATTTGGTTAAAAAAGGTTATACCCTGGTTAAGCCATAAATCTTAAACCACAAATATAACTAAACCATCAAAGAGTTAAACTTTAATATAAAAATTAAAGAAGTTAATTAGGGGATTATACAATGAAGAATTTTAAAAAAGTTGCACTCGCTGCAACATGTACAGCCTTATTAGGCGGTGCAATGACAACAGCTAATGCCGCTAACTGGTTAATGCTGCAAGGCACTGAGCGTGCGGATGCTGCTCCGCGTGTAAAAGTTTGGGGTTTTATTCAAGCGCAATATCAAAATGATACCAGTGAAGCTAATGGCGCGGGTGGTTATGTGCCAGCTAAATTGATTGGTCCAAATCTGAATAGTCAATCTGGTTTTAATGTTAACCGGGCAAGAATTGGTTTACGTGGACAAGGTATGCCTTTAGATGGAAAAGTAAATTATTTCCTGCTTGCTGAATTTGGTAATAATGGTATTACTGCTGCTAATAGTGGTGCAACGAATATTACTGATGCCAGTATTACTCTTAATCACATGAAGGGTGCTCGTATCCGTTTGGGTTTATTTAAGACACCAGGTTCTGAAGAAGCACTGCAAGCGATTCATGTGTTTGATTACATTAACTTCACTACTATGGTTAATCAGGGATTACTGGAACGTTTTCCACAAACAGGTGATGCTTTTGTAGCGCCAACTGCGACACCAAATGCCAGCATGAGTGGTTATTCACGAGCTGTAGGTGCATTTCGTGATACAGGTATTCAGATTTTTGATACATTTAAGGGTGGAAGTTGGGAACATTCTTATGCTGTTATGGTTGGTAATGGTAATGGTCTGAACTTTGGTGATAATGATGACAATAAAGATACTTATGTATACTGGTCATCAGAAAAAGTTTATGCAGGTAAAGGTGGTCGTCGTCAAGGCTTGAAAATGTTTGCATGGAATCAGAAAGGTAAACGTGTAAATTATGCTGACAGAACTCAAGTACAGGATCGTACACGTACAGGTTTTGGTGTGAAGTATCTGAAAAAACCGTTCCGTGTTACTGCTGAAATGATGACTGCTAACGGAATGATCTTTCAGGGACAACATCGCCCAAATCATGTTTATAATGATGAGAAAGCAAGTGGTTACTATTTAGATTTTGGTTGGTACATTCCAAATTCAAAATGGGAACTTGATCTTCGTTATGACAGCTATACTCGTGGTGAAAATCATCCGACTTCTGCTGCTGATGATGAGACAAGATTTCTTACTAGCACAGTTGGTGCTCAATACCACATCAATAAGAAGACTCGTATAAATATGGAGTATTCCATGCGAGATTATGAGTCTGATACTGCCGCTGTTGAAGGGCAAGCTAAAGGTGTAAAAGATCGTTTTGCAATTCAGTTAACACATATTTTCTAAATTTAAAAAATTTAGTTAGGTATAAGGATAAGCCTCGGCCTTTTGGTCGGGGCTTTTTCTTTTGTATTAAGCCTTTATCCTTTATCATTACGCCTTTGAAATAATCAGATGTAGATACAGGGTAAAATCATGATTAAGGTCGGCATTGTTGGTGGAACAGGTTACACAGGCGTAGAACTCTTACGTTTGTTAGCTGCTCATCCTGGAGCAGAAATTCAGGTTATCACCTCGCGCTCTGAAAAAGGTCTGCCAGTAGCCGATATGTACCCCAATTTGCGTGGTCATCTTGATTTAGTATTTTCTGAGCCCGACATGGCTGTGCTGAAAAAATGTGATTTGGTCTTTTTTGCCACACCGAATGGCATTGCTATGACAATGGCTCGGGAGCTGGTGAATGCTGGCGTTAAAGTTATTGATCTGGCCGCAGATTTTAGAATTAAAGATATAGAAGAATGGTCGAAATGGTATGGCATGGAACATGCCTGCCCGGAGCTGGTTAAACAGGCGGTATATGGTTTACCTGAAGTGAATAAGGCTGAAATTAAAAATGCGCAACTGATTGCTAATCCTGGCTGTTATCCTACCGCGGTACAACTCGGTCTTTTACCGTTGATTGAAAAGGGCTTAATTGATACGGATAATTTGATTGCTGATGCTAAATCGGGTGTCAGTGGTGCCGGTAGAACCGCGTCGGTAGGTACTTTACAGGCTGAAAGCAGTGAAAACTTTAAAGCCTATGCTGTCGCGGGGCATCGGCATTTGCCGGAAATCAAGCAAGGGCTGATGCTGGCTAATAAAGCAGAGGTTGGGCTGACTTTTGTGCCTCATTTAGTACCGATGATTCGGGGAATTCATGCCACCTGTTATGCGACACTTAATACTAATGGCAAAGATAGCAAAGCAGAATTGCAATCAATTTATGAAAAATACTATGCAAACGAAGTTTTTGTGGATGTGATGCCGGCAGGAAGCCTTCCAGAAACCCGCACAGTAAAAGGTGCAAATCACTGTCGCATGGCGATTCATGTGCCTCAGGATGGAGATACGGTCGTAATTCTTTCTGTAATTGATAACTTGGTCAAAGGGGCGGCAGGGCAAGCTGTGCAAAATATGAATATAATGTTTGGTTTAAATGAAGATGCCGGTTTAACGGCGATTGCGTTGGTACCTTAATGAATTTAGTTGTAAAAGCACATCGACCCTGGAAAAGTAAATTTATTTGGGCCATTGTTTCTTTAGTTCTGTTAATTAGTGGCTGGACTTTATTTGATTATGGTCGTTATCTCGCGGGTTATGATAGTAGAGATGCAGAAAATGAAATAAAGGGTTTGCTGGATACACAGGTTCATCTGGAAAAAAGAATTGAAACCTTGCGTGAAGATAAAGCCGTTCTTCAGCGTGCCGCTCAAATTGAACGAAAAGCTTATAATGAGCTGGATACGACGTTAAAGATTTTACAGGCTGAAATCCTTGAACATAAAGAAGAGCTGGCTTTTTACCGGGGCATTGTTTCACCCAAGGATTCAAGTTCAGGTCTGTATTTACAAAATTTCTATTTGACGCAAAATGGAGATACGCGCAGTTATCGCTATAAAGTAGTTTTGACGCAGGTACTAAAAAATAGTCGATTGGTCAGTGGCAAGGTAAAATTGCAGTTTGATGGCCTGTTAAATGGTGAATCAAAGATGCTGGATCTGAGATCTGTCACGGCAAAAAAAGTGAGAGATTTAAATTACCGATTCAAATATTTTCAGAATGTTGAAGGGGGAGTGGAATTTCCCGAGGGATTTTCACTATTACGTGTAAAAGTACAGATATTACCGCGCGGCAGACAGCGCGATATGATAGAAAAAACCATCGAATGGACATTTGAGGAGAAATAAACCCATGTGGGGACAGAATAAGAAACCAAAACAAACCGCACACATTGATTCCCTTATTGGGCAGAATACTGAAATTCATGGTGATGTTATTTTTAGCGGTGGTTTGCACGTTGATGGCACGATTAAAGGTAGTGTTATTGCAGAAAAAGGTGAGGATTCCGTATTAACATTAAGTGAGCGTGGAATCATTGAAGGTGAAGTAAAAGTACCGAACGTGGTGGTAAATGGTTCGGTTATCGGTGATGTGCATGCAACCGGGCATGTAGAATTAGCCGCACAGGCGCGGGTGCACGGAAACGTCTATTATAGTCTTATCGAAATGGCGATGGGCGCAGAAGTAAATGGTAAACTAATGCATCAGGCTGAAAATAAAGAAACAATGACAAATGATGAAAATAAAGAAGAAGTATAACGCTTAATCTTGATTATTTCACTAGGTTATTAGATAATTAGCAGTCTGGATTTGATCCACAAATGATTTTATATATTAAAGCGGAGTAACAGCCATGGGTAGTACAGCAGCGGTCACAGAAAATGGCATGGTTTTTACCGATAATGCAGCTAATAAGGTAAAACAATTAATAGCGGAAGAAGGTAATCCAAACCTTAAATTACGCGTTTTTGTGACTGGAGGCGGTTGTTCAGGTTTCCAGTATGGTTTTACTTTTGATGAAGAAATTCAGGATGGTGATACCACTGTTGAGAATGATGGTGTGACGGTCGTTGTTGACCCGATGAGTTACCAATATCTTGAAGGCGCCGAAGTTGATTATAAAGACAGCCTGGAAGGATCGATGTTTGTGATCAATAATCCCAATGCCACCACAACCTGTGGTTGCGGTTCTTCCTTTTCTATATAACAATCTCCTATACTGTTCATAAGGTGGTTAGCCAGAGTTAACCACCTTTTTTAATAGTGTTATTTTAGTCAGATTAACCCCCTCTTAATAATGTGAAGAGGGGTACTATGATTCTGACCTACATAAGTTGAAAATATTTGTAGGTCAGAATCATAGTGCCCCACTAGTCAGATTTTTATTAGAGGGTATTATTCTGGCAACATCATAAATGTTGTTTAAAGGAGCCAGCAATGAGTGAATATCTTCCCGGTTTAGCCGGCGTACCCGCAACCAAGTCCAATATTTCTGACATTGATGGTGAGAAAGGCATTCTTGCGTATCGTGGTTACCCGATTGAGCAACTGGCAAAAGAAAGCAGTTTTGAAGAAACGTCGTTATTGCTTCTTGATGGCCGTTTACCAACGGTGAGTGAACTCGCTGATTTTGAGCAACAGTTAAAAGAAAATCGCCACGTCAAATACCATATTCGTGATTTAATGAAGACACTGCCTGAAAGTGGTCATCCGATGGATATGCTGCAAACTGCGGTTGCGAGTCTGGGAATGTTTTATGCGGGCAATGAATGCTTGACGGGTGGCGATGAATGCCGTGATTTAAATTATATCCACAATATGACGGTGAAGATGTTGTCTCGAATGGCAACGTTGGTCGCTATGTGGCAGCACATCCGTAATGGTTATGAGCCGGTAGAGCCTCGTGCCGATTTGTCTTACGCGGAAAATTTTCTTTACATGCTGACTCGAAAAGAACCGGATCCCATGTTGGCCCGCATTATGGATGTTTGTTTAATTTTACATGCGGAACATACCATTAATGCTTCAACTTTTTCTGTTTTAGTGAATGCATCAACCTTAGCCAGCCCATTTAATGTTATTGCAGCGGCAATTGGCGCCTTATCAGGTCCATTGCATGGCGGAGCCAATCAAAAAGTTTTAGAAATGTTAGAAGAGATTGGTTCACCCGATAAAGCAGAAGCCTACATCGATGAGAAATTAAAAAATAAAGAAGTCATCTGGGGTATGGGACACCGTGAATACAAAACAAAAGATCCTCGTGCGACTATCCTGGAAAAATTAGTCGATGAATTTATTGAAGCACGGGGAGGGGATATAAATCCCATGTTTGAAACAGCTAAAGCGGTTGAACGAATTTGTGATGATCGTTTATCGGCTAAAGGTGTTTATCCAAATGTTGATTTTTATTCAGGTATTCTTTATCAGGAAATGGGAATACCGGCCGATCAATTTACTGCAATTTTCGCAATTTCACGTACAGCAGGTTGGCTGGCGCACTGGCGTGAGCAATTAAAAGATAACCGGATATTCCGTCCTACCCAGGTTTATACTGGTGAACCAGTTAGGAAATACCAACCAATTGATAAACGATAAGTAGATTTGCTTTAAATCCAAAAAATCTTCAGTTTTTTCAAATAATATCTAAAGATCCCCTCCAATTACCCGATAACCACATTTAACACGATATGTTTCGTGACAATAGCAAACCAGCTGAAAGGCTGGGACGCAAAATTACCTGCCTGTCACCCTAATGGGGTTATGGCCGAGGGATTACCGGAGAGATGTTATGAAGATTCGTTGGATTCATATTCCCCATTTTACAGCCTCAGTATTTGGATTGTTGATCATTTTTACTTCAGCTAATGCTGGCAGTTCAAACATAGCACAGCCCCCGGCTCAAATTCCATTTAACAGTAAATCAGAATCTTGTTTGCAGTGTCATGATGGAAGCATTGCCACTAATATAAGTATTAAGCATGCAGATACGGCTATGAGGTTTACCAATCATGGCAGCAGTAATCATCCTGTAGGCATGTTTTATGGTAGCTATGCACGTAAAGACCCCTCATCCTACGTTGCTCCCGCCAGACTGGATTCCAGAATTAAACTCGAAAATGGCCAGGTAACGTGTATTTCATGTCATGAAACCAATTTACATAGCTCTGAAGTTGTTGTGATGAATGAGCAACAGGCTCCACTTGAAAAATGTACTTCCACTAAAGGACTCACTACCGGTCCAGGCCGGACACGCCTTTGTTTATCCTGCCACGTTATTTAACATTGTTAGAGGGACAACTTCGTAAAAATATCCTACAAGGTATTGTTTGCAGTTAAAGCTTGTACGCCGTCTTCATAAGCAATAACTGTATATTTGATTTTATCTTCACCCATTTCATCGTGTCAGCTGCACGATAAACCCAGTTTGTTTCTTAGTGACATAAGTTGTTATTCTTTCAGGACATGTTTTAATATACTAATACGATCAAGTGCAGATGAAGTCAGTTTTTGTGCCGCGAGCATTACATCTTCATCAACTGCCGTTTCGACAACAGTATCGTAGAAACCAAAGCTACGATCACAACAGGACCATAGTCGTTGTAACTCCAGGTTCGTGTTATCAAGTTTTTCTTCCATCTGGGCTCTGTATAACTTAAGTTGCTGAAGATTATTTGTGATGTCTTTACCCGGTGATGTTTTATTATCCAGAGTTTGTTCATTATTACTGATTTGCTGTTGTGTTTCTTCAGCAAGAGAATTTATTTCAGGTGTTGTTATGGAAATGGCCTTCATTTGTTCTGCTAAATAACGATCAATATGAATGGCTGCGGCTAACAAATCTGCTTCGTTATGGATGGCTTTGGGATCAAGCCTGGGTTCAGTAATATGTGCTTCTCGTTCAGCATGATAAGCATGTCGACGTTCGGCTCTGAGTAATGCAGCATGGCCTAGTTCCTCACGGGCTAAAATTTCAGCATACTGGCGTACAGCTTCATCTTCAGAGTCTGCTGCTACGTGTGTATAAAAATGAAATGCGATTTCCTCGTTATGCACGGCAAAGGCCAGTGCTTTGTAAGGTGTACAGTCGTATGGGTCACATGCTTCATCATTGTATGTGGTTGAAACCTGAGGATAGCTCCAGTGAACAGGCTCAATATCGGGATTCTCATGAATCCCTTCTTGCGTCATCCATTCCAGCAATAGGTGTTCATGTTCTTCTTCTTTGCTCACCATGCGTTCAAACAGGGCAGCGGAAGACTCATTGTTACCTTTATGCATGTAGTCGGCTAGCTGAGAATAACGCCGAATAGCCTCACGCTCCGCTTGTAACGCAATAGACATTAAGTCACTAGTAGTTTTTATATTGGTTAATAACATATTTACAACACTCCCATAAAATTAGAGCTGTATTTGGTAGTAAAAGTTTTATCTTAAACTCGTTTCAGACTTGACCTATATCAAGGTTTGTTAATATACCATTGTCTTATATTACACATAAAAAATATGCATTGTCTTTTATTGGACATGTACTACAGTTAACACTTATATTATTTTATTAATAAGTAATTACAACAAATATAGACTTATATTGATTTAATTACATACATTTTTCAGCGTTATTCGTTGATTAGTTCTTAGTGCTGTTCCAGGAGCTTGAGTCATTTGCTACATTTTTTTTCTAAAGTCTTCATGCCTCGTATGAAGTATTTTTACATCCTTAAATTATTTTTCTCTTTGATACTTATTCAATGTCTGGCTACCGGTGTAGCTCATGCAGACTCAGAATTACCTCGTTTTCTTAAAACAATAAGTAGCCAGGAAATTTTCCCGGGGGCGGACAAGCTGGGAAAACCTATAGGTGACCCACTGGTGGCTCCCGCTTATAAAAAGGGTAAGCAGATAGGCCTTGTATTTTTGACGTCTGATTATGTAAACACAACTGGCTATTCAGGTAAACCGATACACCAGCTTATCGCCATTGATATGCAGGGAATAATTAAGAAAATTTTACTCGTTGAACATCATGAACCGATTGTTTTAATCGGCATTCCTGAAAAACGCATTACCGCAGTACTTAAGGATTACGAAGGACTGGATGTAGGTAAATTAGTACGCAGTGAACAGAAGCATCAGGTGGATGCTGTCTCTGGTGCAACAGTGACAGTGATGGTGATGGATGACAATATCCTTCGAAGTGCGATTAAGGTCGCTCGGAATTATGGGCTGTCCGGACTTGAGGCCAAACGTAAACAATCCGGCCCCGTTGCCACGGTAAATAAAGACATTAATGTTATAAAAAACTGGAAAGAGCTGGTTAGCGAAGGTTCGATACAAAAACTAAAAATTACTTTAGCAGAAATTAATCAAGCCTTTAAAAAAACAGGCAATCAACTTGCGATTGATTCTCCTGAAGAAGGAAAATCGGATGAAGTTTTTATCGAACTTTATGCGGCTGTTGTTTCCATTCCAAGTATAGGTCGAAGTTTGCTTGGAAAAAGTGAGTATCGTAACCTCAAGAAAAAACTAAAACCCGGCGAACAAGCTATTCTATTAGCAGGGGATGGCCGTTTTTCATTTAAAGGATCGGGCTACGTAAGGGGAGGAATTTTTGATCGTTTTCAGATTATTCAAGGTGATATTTCTGTTCGTTTTCATGATCGATACCACAAACGTATACGTAAGATAGCGGCCGAGGGTGCGCCTGAGTTAAAGGATGTTGATTTATTCAGAACGCCAGCCGATTTGAAATTTAATGCTGCTACACCCTGGGTACTACAGTTGTTAGTTGGTCGAAATACTGGTCCAACGAGTAAAGTATTTTTAACTTTTGATCTTGATTACAGTGTTCCAGATGCATATTTAACTTTTACCAAAGCAAAGGAACAGGCCACCGGGGTATCAACAACAGACGATTTATCTCAAAAGGCGCCACCCATATGGAAAAAAATGTGGAAGTTAAAAGTTGTAGAAATTGTGATGCTTGGAATTTCTCTTGTTGTGCTAACAATGATTTTTTTCTTTCAGGACTGGTTAGTTAAGCGTCCTGTGCTGACCGATCGAATTCGAATTGGTTTTCTCATCTTTACTCTATTTGGTCTTGGCTGGTATTTAAATGCCCAGTTATCCGTCGTTAATATTCTGGCAATGTTTAGCGCATTTGTGACAGGTTTTGACTGGAGTTACTTCCTCATGGAGCCACTAATCTTTATATTATGGGGTTGTGTTGCAGCAGCATTATTATTTTGGGGGCGTGGTCCTTATTGTGGCTGGTTATGTCCTTTTGGCGCCTTGCAGGAATTAATCAATAAGCTTGCCAAAGTATTCAAAATTAAACAGATTATTGTGCCGTGGGCGATTCATGAACGTATCTGGACCTTTAAGTATTTAATTTTTCTTTTATTGTTTGGATTTTCAATGTACTCACTGGAATGGGCAGAACGGCTGGCCGAAGTTGAGCCTTTCAAGACGGCTATTATTCTGAAATTTATCCGTGAGTGGCCCTACGTAATTTTTGCGTTGGCTGTGTTGCTACCGGGTATTTATATCGAACGTTTTTATTGCCGCTACCTGTGCCCACTGGGTGCGGCACTGGCCATTCCCGGAAGAATGCGTATGTTTGCCTGGCTCAAGCGTTACAAGGAATGCGGCACACCTTGCCAGCGCTGCGCTAATGAATGCATGGTTCAATCAATACATCCTGAAGGACACATTAATGTAAATGAGTGTCTTTACTGTCTGCATTGTCAGGTGGTTTATTTTGATGATCATGCTTGTCCTGTCGTGATTCAAAAACGTTTGAAAAAAGAGCGTCAAACGACTCGAGCAGCATCATCTAATGGTAAAGAAGAATCGGCTATTGAAGCGGTGTTAAAGCAGAAGAAGTAAGTGTTATAGAATTTTTAAATTGATAAGTGCCTGGGTGATACCAGGATTTAAATAATTAGCCTGTACTTCAAAAGGCTTGCAAAAGGAGAGAGTTAATGAGTAACAATAATGATGATAAGACTGAAGAAGTAAGTATTACTCGACGCCAGTTACTTGGCGGATCTGCCAAGCTGGCAGCATTAGCCGGCGCTACAGGCCTCACAGGTATGGGTATTATGACACCAAAAGCTGCTGAAGCTGCCAGAAAAAATAAGGCAGAAGTGGCGCCAGGTGATTTGGATGAATATTATGGTTTCTGGAGTAGTGGTCAGGCAGGTGAATTACGTATTCTGGGTATGCCTTCAATGCGTGAATTGATGCGTGTTCCCGTATTCAATCGCTGTAGTGCATCAGGTTGGGGAATGACCAATGAGAGTCGTAAGATTCTTCGCGAGGGGCTCTTACCTGAAACCAAAAAGTTTCTCGATTCTGGTAACCGGGGTGGTGTTTGGTTAAATGGTGATTTGCATCATCCACACATGTCATTCACTGATGGTACCTACGATGGTCGCTATTTATTTATGAATGATAAAGCGAATACCCGAGTTGCGCGTGTGCGTTGTGACGTGATGAAGTGTGACAAAATCATTGAAATTCCGAATGCAGCGGATATCCATGGATTACGCCCACAAAAATATCCACGCACAGGTTATGTGTTTGCTAACGGCGAACATCGTGTGCCTATTCCTAATGATGGCAGTATTCTTGATGAGCCTGAAAAATATCATGCTATTTTTACCGCGATTGATGGTGATAAAATGGAAGTGGCATGGCAAGTCATGGTTGATGGTAATCTTGATAACTGTGATACAGATTATCAGGGTCTGTATGCTTTTGCGACATGTTACAACAGTGAAGAAGCGACAAACCTAGCGGGTATGATGAAAAAAGAACGGGACTGGGTTGTTATTTTTGATCTCAAAGCAATTGAAAAGGGTGTTAAGAAAGGTGACTTTAAACGGATAAAGGGTGTACCTGTACTTGATGGTCGTCATGGTTCGAAATACACACGTTATGTCCCTGTTCCAAATAGTCCTCATGGTTGTAACACTGCACCGGACGGTAAGCATCTGGTTATCAACGGCAAATTATCTCCAACCGTAACCGTCCTTGACGTTAGACGTTTCCCAAAACTGTTCAAAGACAAGATTAAGCCGCGCGATACCGTTGTTGCTGAGCCACAATTAGGTTTGGGACCATTGCATACGGCTTTTGATGGCAAAGGTAATGCTTACACTACACTGTTCCTTGATAGTCAGGTCGTTAGCTGGAACATTAAAAAGGCGATTGATGCTTACAATGGCAAGAAAGTGAATCCCATTATTGATAAGGTAGATGTCCATTACCAACCGGGTCATAACCATACTTCGATGGGTGAAACCAAGGAAGCAGACGGTAAGTGGCTGGTCTCTCTTAATAAATTCTCCAAGGATCGTTTTATCAATGTTGGTCCGTTAAAACCGGAGAACGAGCAGCTTATAGATATTACTAAGAAGAAACTGAAAGTAATACATGATGGCCCAACCTATGCCGAACCACATGATGTCATTATTGTTCGCGCTGATATTGTTAATCCGGATTCTACATGGACCAAGGGTGATCGTATGTGGGCAGACGCCAGTGCTCAGGCGAAAAAGGATGGCATTAACCTGACTGTTGATTCCAAAATAGTACGTGATGGCAATAAAGTGCGTATTTATATGTGGTCAATAGCTCCTACGTTCAGCATGGAGAAATTCACTGTGAAACAGGGTGATGAAGTCACGATTATTGTCAGTAACAATGACACGATTGATGATTTAACACATGGTTTGACTATCGCTAATTATGGTATTGCGATGGAAATAGGACCACAGGCAACATCATCGGTAACCTTTACTGCTGATCGTGCAGGTGTTCACTGGTTCTACTGCCAATGGTTCTGTCATGCACTACACATGGAAATGCGTGGTCGTATGTTGGTTGAGCCTGCTTAGTATTCATTTTGAAGTTTAAGCAGAAAACTAATAATCCACTGGTTGGCTTGATGCCGGCCGGTGGATTGTTTTTTATATTCGTTTATTTTATTTCTTTTCATCTTCAGGCTGAAGAGCGCTTAGTGGCACCGGGACAGGGTACGTTACAAGTCGCAATCAATTCAGCACACAGCGGAGATATACTACGATTAACGGAGGGAACGTACTTCGGTTCAGTAAACATCGATCGTAGTCTTACTCTTTTAGGTAATAAAAAAAGTATTCTTGATGGTGAAGGTACAGGTCATGTTGTGATCATATCTGCACCTAATGTATTAATTAAAGGTTTAACAATTCAGCATTCGGGTAATAACCTGAATACTGAAGACAGTGCTATTTTTGTCACTGATAAAGGTGACCATGCACGAATAGAAAATAATTATTTTGAAAATAATTTAATGGGCGTTTACCTTAAAGGTCCAGATTCAGCAGTAGTCAGTGATAATGTCATTATTGGTAGCCAATTCCATCGAGTAAATGATCGTGGTAATGGCATATATTTATGGAACACGCCAGGATCGATTATAAAAAACAACAATATACGGTATGGTCGGGATGGTATATTTGTCACAACCAGTCGTAATAATGTATTTAGCGGCAATCGCTTGTCTGATTTACGCTTTGCAATACATTACATGTATACCAATAACAGTGAAGTGAGCAATAATATTTCTATTAACAATGACGTTGGTTATGCCTTAATGTTTTCTCACCATATTTTAGCAAAGAATAACCAATCAATTGCAGACCATAAACGTGGACTATTTTTTAACTTTACAAATTATTCAATTATTGAAAGTAATACTGTTAGCGGTGGTGCTGAGAAATGTGTTTTTATTTATAACGCAAATTATAACCAGATTAATAATAATTCTTTCGCAGATTGTCAGATCGGTATTCATTTTACTGCTGGTTCAGAGCAAAATGAGATTTATTCCAACGCCTTTATCAATAACCGTACCCAGGTAAAATATGTAGGTACTCGCTATATTGAGTGGTCTAAAAATGGTGTTGGTAATTACTGGAGTGATAATGCTGCTTTTGATATCGATGGCAACGGTATTGCTGATCAACCGTATAAACCTAATGATCTTGTTGATCAGATTGTCTGGCGTCATCCCATGGCAAAGTTATTATTGAACAGTCCTTCCGTACAAATATTAAAATGGGCACAGTCTGAGTTTCCCGGGCTGCATCCAGGAGGCGTAACAGATAGTGCACCATTGATGTTATCTCCACATATTATTGATGTAGTGAAACATAATAAAATTGTAAAAGAAGATTCACCTAATGGCTGAGAAAAACAATACAGATAACAATATCATTTCGTTGCAGGAAGTGAGTAAACAGTACGGCAGTGAAACTGTATTGCGTGATATAAATTTTAATGTACAAGCCGGTGAGTGCATTGTCCTGGTTGGCCATAATGGTGCAGGTAAGACTACCCTGATGAAATTGATGTTAGGACTAACACGACCAACATCAGGTTCGGTTGAAGTGTTAAAAGGTAATCCTTCAGTGAGTACTGCAGTTGAGCAACGACTGTCTTTAGGTTATTTACCTGAAAGTGTCGCTTTTTATGAAGCAATGACAGGCCGTGAGGTATTAACATTTTATGCTGATCTCAAAGGTGCTTCTCATCTTGATTGCACAAACTTGTTAGAGTTAGTTGGGCTTAGCGATGCATCAAAAAGAAAAGTAGGTACTTACTCAAAAGGGATGCGGCAACGACTGGGGTTAGCTCAGGCTATGTTGGGTGATCCACAATTATTATTTCTTGATGAACCCACTACTGGCCTTGATCCTATTTTGCGGCAGCATTTTTATGAACTGATTGATGAGCTGCATAAGGAAGGTGCGACCTCTATTATTTCATCTCATGCACTTAATGAAGTAGAAGCAAGAGCCAGTCGTTTTGTCATTATGAAAGCGGGTCTTATAGTTGCCAGTGGCACATTAGATGAGCTTTACCATCAGGCAGAATTACCAATTCGTTTTCACCTTAAGGTTAAGCCGGGACAAGCTTCTATTGTTGCTGAACGTTTAGGTTCGGAAGTTAATATTGGTAACGTTAATAATCAAAGCCTAAGTCTGTCCTGCTATAAAGAAGAAAAGATGCCACTGATTCGCCACATTAGTGGTCTTGGTGAAGTGATAGATGATATGCAAATAATGCCACCACGATTAGATGAAGTATATAACCACTTTATGAGCGGAGAATCATCATGAGAATGATATGGGTACTTGCGCTTAAGGAACTTCGAGATGGGTTACGTAATCGTTGGGTTGCAGCGGCTATTATCTTATTAGGCACACTTGCTCTTGCTTTATCATTATTGGGTTCAGCCCCGACAGGTTCGGTACGAGTCAGTGCACTTGATATTACGGTTATCAACCTTGCAAGTTTAAGTGTGTACCTTATTCCACTCATTGCACTGATGTTGTCTTATGATGCGTTAGTTGGAGAGTTTGAGCGTGGCACCATGTTATTGTTATTGACCTATCCCGTAACACGCCGGCAAGTCATAATGGGAAAATTTCTGGGACATGTCTTAATTTTATTTTTTGCCATTTTTGCAGGTTACGGTGGTGCTCTTCTTATCATGAGCATGATCGCTGGAGGTGGTACTGAAGGCTGGCAGGCCTACAGTGTAATGATGCTTAGCTCATTGATATTGGGTACAGTATTTATTGCACTGGGATACCTGGTGAGTGTTTTGGTAAAAGAAAGGGCAACGGCTGCAGGAACTGCAATTGGTTTGTGGCTTATTTTTGTTGTCTTGTATGATCTATTATTGTTTGGCGCTTTATTGATTGATGAAGAGCAGTTGATTGGTCAGAAATTATTTTCGATATTGATGATTATAAGTCCTACCGATAGTTATCGTATTTTCAATCTCAGTATGTTCGAAGGCGTCAGTCAGGCGGCGGGAATCGCGGGTATAGCCAGTGAAGCGGGTATGAGTGGCAGTTTGTTGATTAGCGTTATGTTGTTGTGGGTGATCGTGCCGTTGATAGGTACATTGTTGGTTTTTCAACGTCGAGAATTATAATTTTAGTCTTTAGTCTTACGACTGTTTTAATATATTACCGGGAATTTTATGTATAGATTGAGCTTATTGTTGCTAATCTTTTTTTTAGTCGCTTGTGATAAACAGCCAGCTGGTGAAATACCGGCGGCACAAAAACTGACTCGTGAGGCGAATGGTTATTATTGTTTGATGACCGTTGTTAACCATAACGGGCCTAAAGGACAGATCATTCTCACCGACCAGAAAGTGCTGTGGTTTACCTCAGTGCGTGACACAATTTCCTTTACTTTATCACCAGAAGAACCAAAAAATATTGCAGCTATTTATGTTAACGATATGACAGATGCGAACTGGGATGACCCTGGGGCAGATAACTGGATAAATGCGCATGATGCCTGGTATGTGCTTGGAAGTAATCGTTCAGGTGGTATGGGTGCACCTGAGGCAGTACCTTTTGCTACAAAAGAAAAAGCAGAATCATTTATTGTGAAGCATGGTGGTACGGTTCATACGTTTGATTCTATTCCCAGGGACTATATCCTAAAGCCCACGTCTTAATGAATTTTATTTTTGTAGGTCAGACTTCAGTCTGACAATTATTTAATTTTATATCCGGTTTCGGCCGGACAGCCGCGTCGGTGGTTGCACCCCAAGGGCATTTCCTCACTTTGTTCAGGGCACCGACAGCAAGTATCTTTCTTTTGCTGTTCGCCCGAACAAAGTGACAAGTGCCCTTGGGGTGCAAAAGAAAGGTACCAAAGAAAAAGACACCCAGCGGCTAGACCTCGTTTTACTCGGTTCCCCTCAATGTTCGCATGCAACGGGCGCTGCGTGTGCTCACAACGTGAGCCATGCCCTTGTGGTGCAATTCTCGCGCAATGCTAATTGCAGAACCACATACGTGTTTCATCCGACACGCCCTGCACAGCGCTTTGCTTGTTCTGGTCGCGCATTAAATGCGCTCAAACATTAAATACAAGGATGTATTAATGTCATGAAGGCCAAGGATGGCCGAGAGTGACTTGCTCGCTTTAATCCCGTTACAAACTGCGCGTCTCGGCTGTGCCATTGGGGATAGGTTAGCATTAAATATTAGTGTTATGATTTGACAGTTATCGGACCCAAAGCGGAACTTAAGGGTAGGGTAAATTACCTTGTTTATGTGGAGAGTTTTAGTAGTATGTACATAGTAAACCTAGGCTTGGAAATGTAGTTAATGAGTTTTAGATGCCAAATATCAATCACATAATATTATCTTGGGCACGTGAAACCGCTGAGCTTTCAGTGGAAAGTGCAGCTCAAAAATTGCAAATTAAAGATAATAAGGCGGCTAGTGCTGCAGAAAAGCTTCTAGCCTATGAAAATGGTACAACATCACCATCAAGAAGCATGTTGCTTAGAATGTCTAAGCTATATCGCCGCCCACTTTTAACATTTTATCTAGATAAGCCCCCTATAATTGGGGATCGAGGCGAAGATTATCGCACTCTGCCAGACGATTTTGAGAGAGAAGAAAACGCGCATGTAGATATGCTTATACGAGATATAAAAGCACGTCAGAGTTTTGTTCGAGATACTTTAATTGATGAAGATGAAGAAATACATTTGGCTTTTGTTGGTAGAAATACAGTTGACCAAGGTGTACAAACGGTTACACAAGCACTTCGTAAAATTTTAAACCTCGATTTAAATGAATTTCGCTCACAATCTAATTATGGAGGTGCTTTTAAATTATTACGTCAACGCGCTGAGGAAGCTGGCGTGTTTGTTTTACTTCAAGGCAATCTTGGTTCCCATCATACAAATATTAGTGTTACTGCATTTAGGGGGTTTGCGTTATCTGATGATATTGCACCATTTATCCTTATAAATGATCGAGATGCAAAATCTGCTTGGTCTTTTACCGTATTACATGAAATGGCGCATATTGCGTTAGGTCAAACGGGCGTAAGTGGTGCTTATATGGAAAAAAGAATAGAAAAATTCTGTAATGAAGTCGCTAGCGAGTTTTTATTGCCATCAGATGAATTTCAAGAATTTACACTACCTAACATGAATTTAGAAAATATTATTGATCAGATTAGTGGATATGCATTTTCTAAAAAAATTAGCAATTCTCACATAGCTTATCGTCTCTATCGAAGAGGGGATATAGACCATATTTTATGGACAAAATTGCGCGAATTTTATCAAGAACAATGGATAGCGCAGCGTGATAGAGAGAAAGCTAAGTATCGAGAAAAAGAAGGAGGCCCAAGTCCTTATGTATTAAGACGATACAAGCTTGGTGCATTGGTTGGTGTCGTTCAACGCTTTACCTATTCTGGTGCTATTAGCACTACTAAAGCAGGGATGCTATTGAATGTAAGGCCACTTAAAGTGCACCGTTTGTTTGAAGCGAGCCAACCAATATAAGGGAATATAAATTGCTATATCTTCTTGATGCAAATACATTGATAGACGCTAAAAGAGATTATTATCCAATTGATCGTGTGCCTGAGTTTTGGGAGTGGCTAGTATTTCATGGTGAGAGAGAAAATATAAAAATTCCTATCGAAATTTATGAAGAATTTTCAGATACAAAAGATCAAAATGGAAATAAAGACGAACTGGCAACATGGGCAGAACAACTAGATGTACGCGATGCGTTACTTTTTAATGAAGAAGCGGAACAGGATTTAGTTGCTCGAATTACATATGGTGGGTATGCAGCTAATCCAAAAGATGATGAGCTTGTAAAAATAGGCCGTGATCCCTTTTTAATATCATATGCTCTTAAAGATATAGAACAACGCTGTATTGTTACAACAGAAGCTCCAAAGCCCTCTAAGAAAGGCGCTAATCGGAAAGTGCCTGATGTATGTAGCGATTTTGGAATACGCTGTATTAATAATTTCCAGATGTTTAGAGAATTGAATTTTAGTACAAGTTGGAAGAACCATTAGTACGCAGAAGAATTCAGATCTATGTTCTAAAAAATACTGAGTGTCTGCTACTCTGAGTTCATCTCATAACTATCTAAATGAATAACTCCAGTTAGACGTAGCCGAGCATCAAAAGTAAAACTGGATGTTTGTTTGAACACGATTAAGTGCGGAGCACAGCGCGAGTTACCCAGACCCGGAGGGTGGGGTATCCATAATGAAACCTGAAAGGGTTCTTTGGGCAGCGAGTGTCTGTTTTACTTTTGAAGCGCAGGGGATTGGGATTGAAAATTCCAACAAGTCTTCGGGTGTCTTTTTCTTTGGTACCTTTCTTTTGCACCCCAAGGGCACTTGTCACTTT
>CAZZIS010000021.1:0-38495 GCA_964654445.1 uncultured Thioalkalispiraceae bacterium | reverse complement strand
CGTTAAATGGTGCGGCAATAATGTTGGCAACAATAGAAAAGCCAAAAAAGACAAGCCCGTAAAAAGTTAAAGCAAATAATGGCCACATAATCCATTCTAACCAGCTTAGCCAGTCAGGTAAGCCAGATAAGGCCCATGTAATAAAGGTTTCGAACTGAGCAATGGCAAGCCACAAACCTGCACTAAAGATAATAATATTGATTAATAAAGGTATTACAACATAGCGACGAATTCCGCTAGTATTTATTAGACTGAGGCCTTTAATAAAATAGGTTGCACCAGTGAATGGGTTGCTGATCATTTGAGCTCTCTTTTGATTATATATTTGAGGTTGTATTTATAGCATCTTTACTGATAATTTTTTGCTGCTAATAGAGCAGCTCCATATGCTGCTGCGACATGTGTAGCTGCATTAACAGGTACACCGAGTTTATTTTCTCTGATTTGTTGCCATGCTTTATTGATTGCACCACCACCTGCAGTTAAAACAGATGTTGGATAAGGTGCACCTAACTGTTCTAATAATTTATATCCAGTATGTTCTATTTCTGCAATGCCTTCTAATAATCCCTGAAAGAAAATAGCATCATCATTAACCTTGGGCGTGATTCGTGGTGTTAATTCTGGATCATTAATCGGAAAACGTTCACCAACGTCTATTAACGGATAATAATTCAGGTTTGTGGTTGTGTCAGGTTTAAGTTTATTTGTTAGCTGCAACATTTGTTCATCATTAAAATAATATTTTAATACTGCACCACCTGAGTTTGATGCGCCACCGACTAACCAGTATTGACCATATGGTTGACTATAAATACCGTGAGCAGGATCACTAATAGGTGCATCACTAATGATTTTTAAGACCAAGGTTGAACCTAATGATGTAACTGCCTGGCCTGTTTTATTTGCACCGCTCGCTATAAATGCAGCGGTGCTGTCAGTTGTACCGGCAATAATCTCAACATCCATGGGAAACCCGAGATCACTGGCAACATGTAGATTAATGTTTGCAATCACTGCGCCCGGTGAATATACCTCGGGTAAACTGTCAGGGTTGATTTTAAGTTCTGTGAATAAATCGGTTAACCACAACGGCCAGATTTTATTGACTGGATCAAAGCCTGTCTTCAAAACATTGTTAACATCACTAAAATCAAAACGGTGACATAGTTGACCCGCTATCCAATCAGCTTGATGCACAATATGAAATTCACCTTCAGGCCGGTGATGTTCAAGTAACCACAATACTTTTGCTAGTCCACTCGTGGGGTTGAGTACGACAGAATTTTTGGGAGCATATTGTTGCAGAAATTCAGCTTGTGGTTTTGCGTGTTGTTCGTCGTACATCAACGCGGGGCTGAGAGGTAAACCTGTATCATCGCATAGCAACACGGTGCTTGATGTGCCATCAACAGCAATTGACTGAATATGGTGGTGGTTTACCTGAGATGCAATGTCTTGCAGTACGGTTTGTGTTGCTTGCCACCAGTCTTGCGGTGTTTGTTTATGGCTATTTTGAATGGCATAGCTGATTTTTGATTCCGCTTTTATATTGCCCAATGTATCGATGGCAATGGCGCGGCACCCGGAGGTGCCAAGATCAATACCAATAAAAAGAGGGGAAGGTCGAGCGAGTTTGGAAGAGTAACTTTTGTCTGTCACTTATCTGCTCTTAAAGGTCATTAAGGCAGCGTGACATGCTCAGGTGCCTTCCAGCTCGGGTCACGATGTTCTGCAACGACTTCAGTATAAAGCCCCCCACGGACATTAAATTTGCCCGTTAAGCGCATGAAACGGGGTTGGGTTACTTTCACTAAATCATCAAGGATCATATTGGTCACTTTTTCATGAAAATGGCCTTCTTCACGAAATGCCCAGATATAAAGTTTTAGTGATTTTAATTCGATACATTGTTTATCAGCTACATATTCGAGGTGTAAGGTCGCAAAATCAGGCTGGCCGGTTTTTGGACATAAGCAGGTGAATTCGGGCATGTCGATACGAATCGTGTAATCACGTTCGGGCATAGGGTTATCAAATGTTTCTAAATCTTTAGTGGGTTGGCTCGCCATGATGTTCTCTGATTTTACTGAATTAATAATAGGGTGTTTCGTAGAGATGGATCTTAGCACTGATTTCAGTATGAGGTTTAATTAAGATGAAATGAAATTAATTCCAACAAATTGAACATTTTTCAACCATTTTACTGATTATTTTCACTCGGCACAGCTTGAATGTGAAGTCAATGTTGTATGTGTAGCAAGGGATCGAGTACATTCTCACCATGCGATTAAGTAAACTAAAATTAGCGGGATTTAAATCCTTCGTCGACCCTACAACCGTAGAATTCCCAAGCCAGTTAAGTGGTGTTGTGGGGCCAAATGGCTGCGGAAAATCCAATATTATTGACGCCGTTCGCTGGGTAATGGGTGAGTCCTCTGCCAAGCATTTGCGTGGTGAGTCCATGGCGGATGTTATTTTCAACGGCTCAACCGGACGTAAACCCGTTGGTCAGGCTACGATTGAATTAATTTTTGACAACACTGAGGGCAAACTCGGTGGTGAATATGCCAATTTCAGTGAAATTGCAATTAAACGTACGGTTACTCGTGATGGACAATCTGTTTATCATTTAAATGGTACGCGTTGCCGTCGTCGTGATATTACTGATATTTTCCTTGGTACTGGTTTAGGTCCACGCAGTTATGCCATTATTGAACAAGGTACGATTTCGCGTTTGATTGAAGCAAAACCAGAAGAGCTTCGGACTTTTCTTGAAGAAGCCGCAGGCATCTCGAAATATAAAGAGCGCCGCCGAGAAACAGAAAACCGTATTAAACATACTCGTGAGAATTTAGATCGTTTAAGTGATTTACGTGACGAGTTAGAAAAACAACTGGCGCGTTTAAAACGCCAGGCAAATACCGCTGAAAAATATAAAGTCTTACGTGAAGAAGAACGTTTGTTAAAAGCGCAATTAACCGCATTACGTTGGTTACTTAAACAAGACGAAGCAGAAAAAACTGAAGCACAAATTCGAGAGCAGGAAACAGCACTTGAATCAGCGATTGCACGCCAACGCAGTATAGAAGCTGAAATTGAATCACAACGTGAATCACATACTGAAGCGACAGATAAATTTAACGAAGTGCAAAGTCGTTTTTACAGTGTCGGTACTGATATTGCGAAAATAGAACAGTCTATCCAACATGCAAAAGAACGTCGCCAGCAACAACAACAGGATTTAACCCAGCTTGAGCAAGACTGGCAAGAAGCGCATGCACATCATGAAACAGATCAAAAACGTCTAAGCACTGTAAAAGAAAATCTGGCTGAAGTTGAACCTAAACTTGAACATTTACAAGAAACTGCAGAAATGTCATCAGCTGCTTTATTAGAAGCAGAAAGTGCAATGCAAGCATGGCAAAGTGAATGGGATAGTTTCAGTGAAGCGGCAACTGAACCTGCACGTAATGCAGAAGTTGAACGTACCCATATTCAACATGTTGAAGAACATTTACAGCGTCAAAAACAACGCCTGGAACGTTTGCACGAAGAATTAGGCAAACAATCACATGAACAGTTAATTAGTGAAAGCGGTGAGCTTGAGCAACAACTGCAAAAAGATGAAGCTGAAATTCAACAAACAGAAGCCATTCTGGAAGAAAAGAAAAGCCAGATTGGTCAGTTGCGTGATTCGGTACATTCATTAAATACACAACTCGATGAATCTCGCGGTAAGTTACAGGATTTACGTGGTCGCAGTGCCTCACTTGAAGCATTACAACAAGCGGCCTTAGGCAAAGAAGAAGGTGCGGTTACACAGTGGTTGAATAATCAGGACTTACAAGATGCACCACGTTTAGCCGAAGAGCTTGAAGTTGAAGCCGGTTGGGCGAAAGCGGCAGAATGTGTATTAGGTGAACATCTTGAAGCAGTCTGTGTTGATGGGGTTGATCCCTTAGCTGAAGTTTTAGAAAGTTTTGAAGAAGGTACGTTAACGTTATTTGATACACGTGTAGATTCAAATTCTTCACCTGTACAAGCAGATAGTTTAGAAAGCAAAATTAAAGCACCGTGGAAATTAACCAGTCTTTTGAAAGGTGTGTTAGTTGCCAATAATTTACAGCAAGCTTTATCCATGCGTGGAAACCTGCAAGATGGAGAGTCTGTTGTAACAAGTGATGGTATCTGGTTAGGTAAAAACTGGTTACGTGTCGCACGTGATAAAGATGAAAAAGCTGGTATCTTACAACGCGAGCAAACCTTGAAGACACTGACCTCTGAAACAAATGAATTGCAAGCCATTGTGCAACAGGTTCAGCAACAATTGGAAACTGAACGTGAACAACTCAGTACTGCAGAAATGGATCGTGATGCTAGTCAGATGACTAGCAACCAGTTATCACGTCAACGTGCAAACCGTCAGTCAGATTTAAGTGCGCGCCAGGCACGTTTAGAACAAATGCAAACACGTCAGGAAGAACAACGTGTTGAAGCAGAAGAAGTTCGTTTGGAAATTGAAAAAGATAATCAAGAACTCGTTACGGCACGTGAGAAACTGGAAGTTGCTGTTGAAGCAATGGCTAAACTTGAAGAACAACGAGTTGAACTGCAACAACGTCGTGATACATGCCGGGAAAATTTACGTTGCAAACGTGAACAAGCACGAGTCGAACGTGATGCGGCACATGAAATTAAAGTACGTATTGAAACATTACGTGCAGAGTTGAATTCAACTGAGCAAGCTCTGCAACGTATGCAGGAACGACAACAACAGCTTGCCACAAGACGTGATGAGTTAAATAAAGCCGCTGCAGAAAGTGAAGCACCGATTGAAGGTATGAATAAAGAGCTGGAAGTGTTACTTGCTACACGAATTAGTGTTGAAGAAGAACTCACTCTTGCAAGAACAGCTGTTGAAGCGATAGATCATCATATGCGAGAACTGGAAGAAGCGCGCTCCGGGGCAGAAAATGGAGTTCAGGAAGTACGTAGTGGTCTGGAATCAATTCGAATTGGCTGGCAGGAAGTTAAGGTTCGTCGTCAAACATTAGAAGAGGCGATTAATGAAACCAGTTTTGTATTACAGACATTAATAGATGAAATGCCAGAAGACGCGAATGACTTTATATGGGAACAACATGTTGATGATTTAGAACAAAAGATTCAACGTCTTGGTCCAATTAATCTGGCGGCAATCGAAGAGTATGAACAGGAAGCAGAACGTAAAAAATACCTTGATGATCAGGACAAGGATTTAACGGATGCATTAACAACACTGGAAAATGCGATTGCAAAAATTGATGCTGAAACGCGGACTCGCTTTAAAGAAACCTTCGACAAAGTAAATAGTGGTGTTAAAGAATTGTTCCCACGTTTGTTTGGTGGCGGACATGCTTACCTTGAATTAACCGATGACAATTTACTCGATGCCGGTGTGACAATTATGGCGCGCCCACCTGGTAAACGTAACAGTACTATCCATTTGTTATCAGGTGGTGAAAAAGCATTAACGGCTGTTTCATTGGTATTCTCTATATTCCAGTTAAATCCTGCACCGTTCTGTATGCTTGACGAAGTGGACGCACCATTGGATGATGCTAATGTTGGACGCTTCTGTGACATGGTGAAATACATGTCGGATAAAACTCAATTTATTTTTATTACACATAATAAAATAACAATGGAAATTTCACAGCATTTAACAGGTGTGACGATGCATGAACCGGGTGTCTCAAGACTTGTTGCTGTTGATGTTGAAAAAGCGGTTGAGTTAGCTACAGCGTAATATGGCGTAATAGTTTCTGTTTTTTCTTTCACTGGCAGAGCCGGTGAATAAATCAGATAAAAGAAAACTTTCTGCACTTGATTTAATTTATATAAATCTAAGAATAGTTGTTGCTTAGGCAAAATAGTATGGATTCATTACGTTTAATCTTGGTCATTATTGGTTTAGTCATTGTTGGCGGAATTTATATTAAATTTCGTTCATCAGATGACGACCTGGTTTTATGGCTGAAAAAACTATTTACACCCATTAATAAAAATCACGTTTCGGCTAATAATGCCGTTTTAAATGAAGATGAACTTATTCCTGTTTTAACCCCTATTGATGATGAACCTGATTTTAGTGACTTTGAAGCTCTGAGTCAGGTTATTTCAGGACGCGATCGTGTTGAAAAATATATCAAGCAAGAAGAAATGGTTTTTAGTGCAGTTGAAGATACAAATGAAACTGGTCCTGAGTCTCTGTTAATTGTACTTAATATTATGTCACCGAAAGGACATGTTTTTACTGGTGAAGGAATTCATGCTGTTATGACGTCAGCAGGATTAACTCACGGCGAACATAAAATATATCATTACCTGCAGGATAACCAGGCTGTTTTTAGTATTGCGAATGCAATTGAGCCAGGTTTTTTTGAACTCTCACAACTACAAAGCATAGCAACACCAGGTTTGGCTGTATTTATGGAGCTGCCAGGACCAATTGAATGTCGCAAAGCATTTGATACTTTACTTGAAATAAGTCAACGTCTTGCGAATGCATTAAGTGGAGAGTTGTGTGATGAAAACCGCAGTGTTTTAACACAGCAAACAATATCACACTTAAAAGAAAAAGTTGAAATGTACCGTTTAAAACAGCAAACAGCTCAACGTCAAAAACGACATTAGAAGATCATTAGACGAATGCTACGAAGCCAGATAACAGTGTTTACCCTCCACAACATAATTAAATGTGGGGCACGACGAAAACCTTTTCATACCCAAAGGGCACTCGGAAATGCTCATGTACTAATTGTACATTCCACTTTTTCATCAGTTTTGCCTTGTTCTCAGTCTTCTCGCTATCCGTGTAAAGGTCTCTTCCAGTATTAAAATTATGAGTGACAAAAATATCCAACAGCGTATTGATACTTTGCGTGAAGAAATTAATTCCCATAATTATTCTTATTATGTTTTAGATAATCCGGAAATCCCTGATAGTGAATATGATCGGTTACTAAACGAACTAGGTGATATAGAGCATAAACATCCTGAATTAATTACATCTGACTCGCCGACACAACGTGTGGGAGCAACACCGCTTGATTCATTTTCTGAAGTTCAACATGAAGTACCTATGTTATCACTGGGGAATGCTTTTTCAGATCAGGATATGAATGATTTTGATCGGCGTATCAGAGAAGGCGTTGAAAGTGAAGATATTGACTATGCGGCTGAGCCGAAACTCGATGGCCTGGCAATAAGCTTATTATATAAGAATGGAATATTAGAACGTGCAGCGACGCGTGGCGATGGCCGTACCGGCGAAGACGTTACTTTGAATATTAGAACCATAGATGCCATTCCGTTAAAACTTCGTGGAAATAATTACCCGCCATTAATTGAAATACGTGGCGAAGTGGTTATGCCTAAAGCAGGCTTTGAGAAACTTAATCGCCAACAGGCAGAAAAGGGTGAAAAAAGTTTTGTTAATCCAAGAAATGCAGCTGCGGGTTCACTACGTCAGCTTGATCCTCAAGTAACCGCAACCAGGCCGCTTTCATTTTATAGTTATGGTATTGGTTTAATTGAGGGCATGTTACTGCCAAACAGGCACAGTGAGATGATGCATAAATTAAAATCCTGGGGTTTAAGAATTAATCCAGAGAGTCAGGTTGTTAAAGGTGTTAAAGGTTGTCTCGCTTATTATGAGAAACTGGCAAAAAAACGAAATAGCTTACCGGATGAAATTGATGGTATTGTTTATAAAGTAGATAATATTGAATTCCAGAATATTCTTGGTTTTGTTTCACGAGCACCGCGTTGGGCAATCGCACGTAAATTTCCTGCGCAAGAAGAAATGACTAAAATACTTTCAATTGATATTCAGGTTGGTCGAACCGGGGCTTTAACCCCGGTTGCACGACTGCGACCCGTATTTGTGGGTGGAGTAACCGTAAGTAATGCAACGTTGCATAATCAGGATGAAATCGATCGTCTTGATGTGAGAGCAGGGGATACCGTTATAGTACGTCGTGCTGGTGATGTAATTCCGCAGATTGTCAGCGTCGTTAAATCGAAACGAAAAGGTAAACCACGTCGTTTTTATTTACCGGAAACATGTCCTGTTTGTGGTTCTGAAACCGCTCGTTTTGAAGATGAAGCAGTGACCTTTTGTACGGGCGGCTTGTATTGTGAAGCGCAACGTAAAGAAGCGATTAAACATTTTGCTTCCCGTCGTGCAATGAATATTGATGGCCTTGGTGATAAGTTGGTAGAACAATTAGTCGATGAGGGACTAATTCATACTATCGCCGATCTTTATCATCTTGAGGTTGAACAATTAATTCAGCTCGAACGTATGGCAGAGAAATCGGCAAAAAATCTGGTCGCCTCGTTAGAAAAAAGTAAAAAAACAACACTTGCACGATTTGTATTTTCTCTGGGAATTCATAGTGTTGGTGAAACAACAGCACAAACATTAGCTAACCACTTTACAACACTGGAAAAAATCATCAGTGCCAATGAAGAAAAATTATTAGCAGTTCCTGATGTTGGACCTATTGTGGCAGAAAATTTGATAACCTTTTTTAAGCAGGCTCATAATATTGAGGTTGTTGAGCAATTAATTTCAGTTGGTATTAACTGGCCAGAAATTCAAAAGAAATCAGTCGATGAACAGCCTTTAACGGGGAAGACTTTTGTTGTTACCGGTACACTTGAAACAATGGGACGAAATGATGTGAAATTTGCATTACAGGAATTAGGTGCAAAGGTCTCGGGTAGTGTTTCTAAAAAAACAGATTATGTGGTGGTAGGTGAAAATCCCGGTTCAAAAGCGACCAAAGCAGTAGCTTTAGGGGTAACAGTACTGGATGAGGAAGCACTACTGGAATTATTAGCACAATAAATATATTTTACTTAATTGCAAAATACAGCACTAAAAATACATGTGTTGTGGTAATCATCATTCGAGTTTACTATTAGTA
This sequence comes from uncultured Thioalkalispiraceae bacterium, assembly GCA_964654445.1. Taxonomy (GTDB): domain Bacteria; phylum Pseudomonadota; class Gammaproteobacteria; order UBA6429; family Thiohalophilaceae; genus JAGLTQ01. The sequence continues at coordinate 29,517 of CAZZIS010000021.1, read as the reverse complement.
GAAGAAAATAAAATCAAACAAAAAAATTATTGGTATTTCTAAATCAGGTATATAAAAATGGGCACTTACAAAACCAGGATTGTTGATAATATTATATGCAGCAAACTTGATGGTGAACTCGATGCAACTCTTGCAAGTGAATGGGTTAAAAAACTGGAAAAGCAAGAAGCACAAACAAAGCAAACATTACATCGGTTTCATGACGTTCGTGATATAGATGCAGTACACTTAAGTTTTGATGACCTGTGGGGAATTGCGCAACGTCGTTTAGAAGCTTATCAGGCAGGTGATGCAAACTTATCAGCTTTCTGGGTAAGTACGCCACTTAATTATGGTGTTGCAAGAATGTATCAGGCATTGACTGAAGGTACACCTTTTAAGATTGAAGTTTTATATAATTTAGAGGAAGTCGCAGATTTTCTTGGTGTTGATAAAAAGGAATTAGAAAGCGTTACATACTAACCTCTCGAATAACTATATTTCATATTATTAAGTGTTTAATTTAAATTTAAAGGATTACCAGGTTGGCATCAGATTTATTGCAAATTAAAAACCTGGTTAAACATTACCCTACAGTAAAAGCTGTTAATGGTATTGATATTACTTTGAGAGCCGGAATTTGTTTTGGTTTGCTTGGGCCTAACGGGGCAGGTAAAACAACAACGGTTGAAATACTTGAAGGAATTATTCACGCCACTTCTGGTGAGATTCTTTACAAAGGCAAACCTTTAGGCGATCAGTTTCGAAAAGAAGCGGGTATTATGTTTCAGTCGACTGCTTTGCAAGATTATATTACTGTTCGTGAAACATTAATAATGTTTTCAAACTTCTATCCACAACATGCTGATTTAGATGATTTAATAATTCGTTGTAATCTGACTGAATACCTTGATCAGGATAATAGGCAATTGTCAGGTGGACAGAGACAACGTTTATTATTAGCTATTGCATTAGTTAATGATCCGGATATTATTTTTCTTGACGAACCAACAACAGGATTAGATCCGCAGGCAAGAAGAAATTTCTGGGATTTGATTAATGATATTAAAGCTAAAGGAAAGACGATAGTACTTACGACTCATTATATGGATGAGGCTTATAATCTTTGTGATGAAATTGCAATTATGGATAACGGCAAGATTATTGCTCAAGGCACACCAAAAGCATTACTCGAAGAAAATTTTAATGATGTTGTTTTACAGTTACCTGAAACCGAATTAAAAAACTTTGATTTATCATTGTTAACTACCCATGAGAGAAATGGTTATATTGAAATTACAACCTGCGATGTTAACGATGTGATTTCACAGTTAATAAAAAATAATATTTCACTTTCCCGGTTACAGATAAGACCCAGAACTTTAGATGATCTTTTTCTTGAGCTAACAGGAAAGGAACTAAGGACTTAATCAGAAGAATGATGTCATTTAAACGGTTTTTAGCTTTATTTTTAACTAGAAATAAAGAGTTTATACGTGACCGCTCTTCATTGAGCTGGAATATACTCATGCCAGTTTTAATTGTTGCTGGTTTCTCTTTTGCTTTTACAGGAGAAATCGGTAAACAGTTTAAAGTTGGGGTAATCAATAAAACAGCAGCCACAGAACAAGCTAAACAATTTCTTAAATTAAAACATATAGAGTTTTATTCGGTTGATTCTGTTGAAAATGAAATTGCTCGTTCAATCAAAAAGGTTCAACGCCATCAGGTTGACATGTTGTTTGATGCTGAAAAACAGCAATACTGGATAAATACAGAATCACCGGGTGGATATTTAGTTGAAAAAATATTACTAGGCACAAAGCAGCTAGATTATAAACACCACGAATTCGAAAAACAAACCGTCAGTGGGAAACAAATACGATATATTGATTGGGTAATCCCGGGCATTTTATCAATGAATATGATGTTTAGTGCATTGTTTGGTGTGGGTTTTGTTATTGTCCGTTACCGTAAAAATGGAATGCTTAAGCGTCTTAAAGCAACACCCATTACTGCTTTTGAATATTTATCCGCACAAGTGGTATCACGTATTATATTAATTATGCTTGTGACAGCCTTTGTATTTTACGGAACACATTTTTTTGTTGGTTTTGTTATGAATGGTTCACATCTGGCTTTATTTTTAGTATTCGCACTTGGTGCATTAAGTATGATAAGTCTCGGATTGATTATTGCTGCGCGTATAACCAGTGAAGAAACTGCCGGTGGTTTGCTAAATTTATTTAGTTGGCCGATGATGTTTTTTTCTGGAGTATGGTTTTCACTTGAAGGTGCCGCGCCAATCATGCAATCAATTGCGGAAATATTTCCTCTTACTCATGTTACCGCAGCTGCTCGTGCCATTATGATTGATGGCGCTGATTTGATTGATATCAGTTATCACTTAATAGTTTTAACGGTTCAAAGTGTTGTCTTTTTATTATTTGGTGCCTGGTTCTTTAAGTGGGATTAACTGGAAATTGACAGACTGATTTTGCCGCTGACGGCTGACATGAAGAATCAAATATTTTTTTTCAAACAGCTAAAAAAAAGCCCCGAGTTCGGGGCTTTTTTATGTTTATATAAAGGTTATTTATTTAATCTCAATTTTCGCTTTGCTGCGTAATTTAACAACATACTCTTGCAAACGTTTGTTTTGAATCAAAGGTTTGATTTGGTTTTTTACATCTGCAAATTTTGGTAACTCACGTTTGCGTGAATCTTCTAATTTAATGATGTGAAAACCAAAACGTGTTTTAACCGGCTTTTGGCTATGTGTACCTTTTTTTAGTTTTGCTGCCGCTTTAGAAAAGGCCGGGACCATTTGTGCTGCAGAGAACCACCCAAGGTCACCACCATTTTTTCCTGATGGACCCGTTGATTCTTTTTTAGCGAGTTCTTCAAAGTTTGCACCGTCATTCAGTTTTTTGATGAGTTTTTTTGCAGTCTCTTCATCTTTAACCAGGATGTGACGTGCTTTATATTCTTTTGGATCTGCACTGCCGATTTGTTTGTCATAAACTTCTTTTAATTCTTTATCACTCACAGGTTGAGCGGCAGGCGAACGTGAAATGAGCGTTTGAATTAATATGTTAGCTTTTTGCTGTTCAAGTTGCTTTAAAACTTTTTTATCTTTATGTAACTTTAATCTTTTAGCTTCTTGCAATAGAATTTCACGATTAATTAGTTCATCTAAAATAACCTGGCGGCTAACAGGTGCGGTTTGTTTGCCTTTTGGATTTTGTGCCTGACGTTGTTTTAAATGTGCCTGGTATTGCTTTTGTGTGATATTTTTACCGTTTACTGCTGCAACCGTATTTTTTCCTAAGGCAAAGGCTGAGTTAGATAATAATGCTGCGAGTAAAATGCTCGCCGCACTTAATGTGATTCTGTTCATGTTATTTTCCTTAATGATTTTATTGAATTAGGGTAATACTTTTTTAAAGGGTTTAACGATAACCGTGTCATAAACACCTGCTTTTACATAGGGGTCTTTATCCGCCCATGTTTGTGCTGCTTCTAATGACTCGAATTCTGCCACAATTAAGGAGCCAGTAAAACCCGCCGGGCCGGGCTCATTATTATCTATAGCAGGGTGTGGGCCGGCTAAAATCAGGCGGCCTTGTTCTTTTAATGCATGCAAACGTTCAATGTGCTCTGGTCGAACGGATACTCTTTTATCAAGACTATTTTCTACATCTTTTGAAATGATAGCGTATAACATTTTATTCTGATGACTCATTTTTTGCTTCTGGTTTATCTTCAGGCAGATGTTTTGCCAGAAATACGGCTTGTAATATGACAAATAAAACGGTCAGGCCTAACATTCCATAGGTTTTAAAGTCTACCCAGGTTGTGAGGTCGTAATTAAATGCGACATACAAGTTTGCAAAGCCCATCGAGGTAAAGAAGACAACCCAGGCAAAGTTTAGTTTACTCCATACGGCTTCAGGCAGTTCAACGGCATGCGCCATCATTCTTTTTACAAATGGTTTTTCACCAATGAACTGACTGCCAAAGAAAGCGATGGCAAACATCCAGTTTACTGCGGTTGGTTTCCATTTTATAAAAACAGGATCTTTTAATATTAAAGTTGCACCTCCTAGTACTGTAATAAGTACCAGGGTAATGATATGTATTTTTTCAACACGCTTATTTTTAAGCCAAAAGAGAAAGACTTGCATTATGGTGGCGATAATTGCAACCGCTGTTGCCGCAAGTACACCTTCCTGGGGATCGTCATAAAATTTAAAGGTAATAAAAAATAATGCAATAGGGAAAAAATCAAATAAAAACTTCATAGCTTAAAATCACTTCTCTGTATATTAATTAATGTAATGTTGGTTTGTTAGTTAATTGATAAAACTGTTCCATCAGGTGTTTCACATGTTGCGGATAGTCAATTAACTCCATTTGTTTCATGCCGTCGGCAAAAAAACTGGCTGCGTCATCGGGTAAGCGTTGCAGCAGTTGTTCGAATACCGAGTTCATTATGTCCACATTATGTGTTCGGGTGGCGATTATACCGTGATTTAGGTTTAATATTCGCCAAGGACGTCCGGGTTCTGACTTATCAACGTCTGCTTTTATCATTTCATGCGCGGAATTGGTTATTTTTTCAGCAATTTTGTGTAATTTTATCAACGTTGAATGTTTATTTGTCTGGTTCGCTAGCTGAGACAGTGCATTCACAATGTTTTCGAGTTGCTGCAAAATACCATGATGATCGTGAACCCATATGGCTAAGCTTAGAATAGACATCTGAATGTTGCTTTTATTTTCGAATTTTACCGCATCAAACCACAGTTCCAGGTCAGCAAGGAGTTGCAGACCATAATCACCGAGTTCCGAAATATTGTCAAAATCACTTCCTTCAGATTTAAGTAGTTCCGGCTCTATTTCAAGTTTTTCACTTATATCAAAAAATTGTGTCAATGCCTTGTGTAGTTGCAATAGTGGAATGAAATTCTCTGTTCCTTTATGAATTGGTTGTTGCTCGATGGTTTGAAGCAAATCGAGAGAATATTTTTTAATTTCAGAAAGAGGAAATATATCGCCAGTCAATGGCATAGCATTACAACCTTTAAATTTTGTTTATCTGATTTTATGACAGCATAAGTGGAAAATTGTTTCAACTCGAATAATTAAATTTAGCATCTATACGTAATTTCAATACAGCCTCCTTTTAATCGGGTAGACTGCCGCAGCATATGAATTTACATTGTGATTTACATAGTCATTCCACTATTTCTGATGGCACTTTGAGTCCAACAGAACTGATTTTGCGTGCTCATGAGAAAGGGGTCGAGGTATTTGCTTTAACCGATCATGATGCAACTGAAGGTTTAAATGAAGCTGCCCTGGCTGCTAATAAAGTAGGGTTGCATTTTATCCCTGGCATTGAGCTTTCAGTCACATGGAGTCATCAAACAATTCATATTATCGGACTTGGAATTGACCCTGATGATGAAGATTTAAATAAAGGTTTAAAAGAATTACGTGATTTTCGTGGCCGTCGTGGTGAGGAGATTGCTCATAAGTTAGAAAAAGCAGGTTTAGAAAAACCCCTTGAAGGTGCTAAAAAATTTGCTAATGGTGAAATTTTAAGTCGTACCCATTTTGCTCGTTATTTGGTTGAGCAGGGTAAGGCAAAAGATGTTCGTCAGGTTTTTAAACGATTTTTAGTTAGAGGTAAACCGGGTTATGTTGCGGGTAAGTGGGCAAGTTTAGAGGATGCCTTGTGCTGGATACACGGTGCAGGGGGGATTGCGGTAATTGCCCATCCAGCAAGGTATAAAATTTCTGCGACTCGTTTACGTCAGTTAATTACTGAATTTAAAGAATGGGGTGGACTGGGTTTTGAGGCAATATCAGGTAGCCATAGCCCTGATGAAGAACTTCGTATGTCACTACTTGCAAATCAGTTTGAACTCTTTGTTTCCAAGGGTTCTGATTTTCATTGTCCGGAAAATATCTACCGTGAACTGGGTTATCTGCAAGATATTCCTTCAGGCAGTATTCCACTTTGGCATAGTGATGCCTGGAAAGAGAAAATAGGCGTAAATAAAACAGGGGAGTTGGAATGAGTCAGTTTTTCCAAATTCATCCAGAAAATCCCCAACATCGCCTGATACACCAGGCAGTTGAGATGTTACGTGAAGGTGCTGTGATAGTTTATCCTACTGACTCTGCTTATGCCCTGGGTTGTCATATTGGCGATAAAAAAGCACTGGATCGAATTCGTGCAATACGTCAGGTTGATAATAAACATAATTTTACCTTGATGTGCCGTGATTTGTCAGAAATTAGTAGCTATGCAAATCTTAGCAATAATGCGTTATATCGAACGTTAAATTCTCATACACCGGGAGCTTATACCTTTATTCTGAAAGCCACTTCAGAAGTGCCACGACGTTTGATGCATCCAAAACGGCGTACAATAGGGATTAGGATACCAGCGAACCCCATTGCGCATATGCTGCTTGAAGAGCACCGTGAACCCATTATGAGCACTACCCTCATTATGCCGGGGGATGATATGCCACTTACTGATCCCTATGACATTCGAGATATATTAGAACATCAGGTAGATTTAGTGATTGATGGTGGTTATTGTGGACTTGAGCCAACAACAGTCGTTGATATGACTGGAGATGTACCTGAAGTCGTACGTAAAGGTGAAGGTGACGCATCGCATTTTGAATAGCTAGAAATTACTTTAAGTAGTGGAAAAGGCCTTTTTATGGTTTGTCAGAATCAGGTATAATCCACCTATAATGCAAATAATAAAAATAATATCCTCAATTACTGGTGACATGATTTTTTGAATCTATGTATCTGATCCAGCGAAAATACTAAATCCCGGAACTCTCAGGAGAAAAGATTGAATTCCTTAACGAATCAACAGCAACGTGTGTTGTCTGGCATGCGTCCAACTGGCGCGTTGCACCTAGGTCATTACCATGGTGTTTTAAAGAACTGGATTAAACTTCAGCATGAGTTCGAGTGTTATTTTTTTGTTGCTGACTGGCACGCGTTGACGACTCATTATGAAGAATCTCATATCATTCAGGAGAGTGTATGGGACATGGTTGTTGACTGGTTGGCGGTGGGTGTTAACCCGGGTTCTGCAACAATGTTTATTCAGTCAAAAGTTCCTGAGCATGCAGAATTACACGTTTTACTCTCAATGATGACACCACTTTCATGGCTTGAACGTGTTCCCAGCTATAAAGATCAGCAGTTAAAGTTAAAAGAGCGTGATCTTGGTACTTATGGCTTTTTGGGTTACCCGTTGCTTCAAAGTGCGGATATTTTGATGTACAAAGCTGGATTAGTTCCTGTCGGTGAAGATCAGGTTGCCCATGTTGAACTCACGCGTGAAGTAGCAAGACGTTTTAATCATATTTACGGCCGTGAAGCGGGCTTTGAGGAAAAAGCAGAAGCTGCAGTTAAGAAAATGGGCAAGAAAAATAGCAAATTATACAATGAGTTGCGTAAGAGTTTTCAGGAAAAGGGTGATACAGAAGCTTTGGAGAAAGCTAAAGCTTTATTAGACACCCAGCAAAATATTACGCTTGGCGATAAAGAACGTTTGTTTGGATATTTGGAAGGCGGTGGCCGTATTATTTTACCAGAGCCGGAATCTCTTTTGACCCCGGCATCTAAAATGCCTGGTTTGGATGGTCAAAAAATGTCCAAATCATACGGTAATACGATTGCATTACGTGAAGATCTGGACGTTGTTGAAAAGAAATTACGTACCATGCCAACTGATCCTGCGCGAGTGCGCAAAACGGATCCGGGTGATCCAGAAAAATGTCCTGTCTGGAATTTGCATCAGGTATACTCAGATGAAGAAACCAAAGCCTGGGTAGCAGAAGGTTGCCATACAGCGGCTATTGGCTGTCTTGAATGTAAAGGCCCGATTATTGATGCGGTAAAAGCTGAGTTAGCTCCGATTCATGAGCGAGCAAAAGAATTTGAAGCCGATCATGATCTGGTTCGAAATATCATTAATGAAGGTTGTGATCGAGCGCGCGATGTTGCGAAACAAACGATAAGTGAAGTTCGCCAGGTCATGGGGCTTGAATATAGTTAGGAACAATATAGTTAGAGCGAGATAAAGTGGAAACTGAAAACGGAAATCCTGAACAACAAGAAATGCCTTTCGCTGTAGTGCAAGGTAATCCTCTTACTGTTGTTCCAAAAGATCTTTATATCCCGCCGGATGCACTTGAGATTTTTCTGGATGAGTCATTTGAAGGTCCGTTAGATTTATTGCTATATCTTATTAAACGCCAGAATCTTGATATTCTTGATATTCCTGTTGCCGATATCACGCTGCAATATATGGAATACATTGAACTAATGAAAGATATGCGGTGGGACCTTGCTGCAGAATATCTTTTAATGGCGGCAATGCTGGCTGAAATTAAATCACGTATGTTATTGCCTCGTCCAAAATCTGATGAGGATGAAGAGGGCGATCCACGTGCTGAATTAGTTCGACGTTTACAAGAGTATGAACGATTTAAAAAAGCTGCAGAAGATATAGATTATTTACCGCGGCTGCAACGAGATATACATGTTGCAGAAGTAAAAGGGCCGGATCTTAAAATCGTGCGAACTCCGCCAGAAGTTGACTTGAAAGAAGTACTGTCCGCATTTAAAGATATTATGAAACGGGCAACACTTTATGAGCATCATCAAATTGCAATGGAGCCATTATCTGTTCGTGAACGGATGTCACTGGTTTTAGAAAAATTGAATGCCGATACCTTTACTGACTTTGGTGAGTTATTCACTATTGAAGAAGGTAAGAGCGGGGTTGTTGTAAGTCTTTTGGCTATATTGGAACTCATTAAACAGTCTTTGATTGAGATAGTGCAAACTGAATTGTATGGTCGAATTCATGTTAAAGCATTAGTCGCAGTTAATACATAATTTAAAGTCAGGATATATTTTACATGAGTGAATCTACATCATCAGAAAATTCAAATGATGCAAATGAAAATCAGGAAAAGGTTAGAAAAATTATTATTAATTCTGATCTTTCTGAAAAAGAGTTAATGCGCATTCTTGAAGCGGCACTATTTTCTGCAGGACAAACATTAAAAATAGATCGGTTAATGGATTTATTTCCAGATGATAAACATCCTGGTAAAGATGCTATTCGTGATGCATTAACAACGTTGCAAGAACAATATTTAGAGCATACATCACTGGAACTAAAAGAGGTGAGCAGTGGATTTCGTTTTCAGGTCAGAGATGATTACTCAAGCTGGGTCGCTAAATTGTTTGAAGAGCGACCTGCACGTTACTCAAGAGCGACGTTAGAAACCCTGGCTTTAATAGCTTATCGTCAACCAATAACACGTGCTGAAATTGAAGAAGTTCGTGGTGTTGGTGTAAGTTCGCAAATCATTAAAACTATGATTGAGCGTGACTGGATTCGGGTTATTGGTCATCGTGATGTGCCGGGGAAACCCGCACTATATTCGACGACTAAAGGTTTTCTTGATTATTTTAACCTTAAAAGTCTGACAGAGTTACCTGCATTGGCAGATTTACGTGATATTGATGCAATTAATGCAGAGTTAGATCTTCAAGTACCGACAGTACCTTCTATACCAACTGCCAATAGTGAGGAAGATGATGATAGTGTAGATACACTGTCAGATGATGTTTCGCTTCAAAAAGAAGAGACCGAAACACCTGAAGTTATTCATTAGTCAAAGCAATAGATAATTTAATTACGCAGGTTAATTAAACTTTGCGTTCTTAGCACTATAGAACCGCTGTACGTTTCGTTCAGTATTACCTTAACCTGTTCCACACGTTCTGGCATCGTCTTAGCGACCTTTGCGTTAATTTCTCAATCATTACAAAGAATACAGTAAATCATATGGATGAAAAACTTCAAAAAGTATTAGCGCGTGCCGGCATAGGTTCTCGTCGAGAGATGGAACGCTGGATTGAACAAGGCCGTGTAAAAGTTAATGATCAAGTTGCAACTATTGGTGATCGAGTATCAGATAAAGACAACATTAAAGTTGACAATAAATTTATTGCCCAACGCCGAACACAAGTTCAACAACGTGTTATTGCTTATCATAAACCGGTCGGTGAAGTTTGTAGCCGTGATGATCCTGAAGGTCGAACTACTATATTTAATAATCTGCCTAAACTTAAGTCAGGTCGCTGGATTAGTGTTGGTCGCCTGGATTTAAATACCAGTGGTTTACTATTACTGACTACAGATGGTGAATTAGCAAATAAATTAATGCATCCTTCAAATGAAATTGAACGTGAATATGCTGTACGCATTTTAGGTGAAGTTTCACCTGAAATAATTAAAGAGCTTACAAAAAATGTTCCACTTGAAGATGGCGATGCTCATTTTACTGAGGTTAAAGCCGCGGGTGGGCAAGGTGCTAATCATTGGTATCATGTTATTTTAAAAGAAGGACGTAATCGGGAAGTACGTCGTTTATGGGAGTATTTTGGTTTTGCTGTTAGCCGTCTGATGCGTATTCGTTATGGCGATATAACATTAAAACGTAGTGTGCGCCCGTCTAAAAGTGAAGATCTCACTGATCAAGAGATGATAATTCTCTATCAATCTGTAGGGCTGAAATACGTGGTAGAAGACATACAGAAGAAAGATAAAAGGCGTTTTAAAGCAAACAAGACAGATAAAATGTCAAATCGTACTGTATACAAAGGCAAGTCTTCAGGTAATCGGCGATAACGGTTCTTATCCTGTTTCTTTCATTTGATGTTTTGATCGTACTGCATAGGGTTTTAGCTGATTCGGTAATTTAATATGCTCAGCGACCATAACAACAATTTTATGTGTGTCTCCCAGCGCAATGTTGATTAAATCCTCTACAGTATCTTCATCATCAAGAATTTCAGTATAGTTACGCAATATATAAATGCCAAAATACCGGCTTGCTTCAATGTGCTCCATTAAATCTTCAGGTGTTTTTGTCTTTGGAATACCTATATGAGAAGCACCTAGTCGATGCATTGGCTGCTCAGGTTGTGCAAGGTAATAAGGTTTTGTACTAAAACGACTGAGTTCCAGTAATAAATCACAAACGCGATCAACTTCATAACTTTCCATAGTTATTATACGGTGACCACTTTCCAACATTTTTTCTAATTGATTTAAATATTCCATGACTTTGTTTATAGTTGAGTTGCAATGTCAGATATTATAGCACTCAGGCTGTAGCTAGCAGCCTGAATATGTGAATTAGTTCATATATTGAGATATAACCAGGTTTAGGCGTTTACTGCAGTTACCTCGTGAGTGTCTTCTGAGCTTGCAACACGGTTGCGTCCTGCATTTTTTGCTGAATATAAGGCTTTATCTGCTCGTTCTATTATTGTTTTTGCTGTTTCTCGTAATGTTAAGCTTGCTGTACCAACACTAATAGTGACAGGGACAGAGCCTTGGCGATTATTGAAGGCATGTTTTTCAATAACATTGCGCAAGCGTTCAGCAGCCAGAGCAGCACCAGCAGAATTTACTCCAGGTAAAAGAACAACAAATTCTTCTCCTCCAAAACGAAATAACATATCAGTACTTCGTAAAGCATGATTACAACAGTCAACACATTCACGTAACACATCATCACCTGTTGAATGGCCATAGTTATCGTTTATCAGTTTAAAGTGATCAAGATCAAAGATGATCAATGAGAGTGCTGATTGATGTCTGTGAGCCAGCTCAACTTCGCGTTCAAGAGTTTCATTCATTGCAGCCCGGTTATGAGCACCCGTTAATGTGTCAATTTTTGCTGCCTGTAATGCTCTTTGATACCAGACAGCATTGCGTAGCGGAAATATTAATTGTCCCATCAGGTTTTCGAGATGTTCCATTTCTTGTTCAGTAAAGCGCCGTCTACGGGTAAATACCAATTCACCAAGGAACTCACCGGCAAGACGTAACCGGTAGGAACAACGATGCCGCTGTGTTTTACCATACTTAAGATTGAGTTTTTGTTCTTCAAAACTAAAATGAGCGGCATCAAAATTAACAATTTGCTGTGCTGCCTGGAGGAAATAGTTTAAAACACTGTCAATTTCCAATGATGTCTGCAATAAACCAGCTAATTTAAGCGTTTGCTGTAATTCTGCCGGTGCGATACCAAGTTGCTCACGAGCTACTGTTGGGTTTATGTATTGGTCAATGTTATCCATAGTGACTCCGCTATACCTCAAAATGTTAGTTAAGTGCGGTCACGATAAATAATGCGAAATATGTGCCAGATTCATAATTACTATATATTATAATAAAATCAGTAAGTTGCAGGCTGTTTTTATTCTTTCTCGTTAATCTCGTCAAATTAATGACGTTTGAGCAAGATAATTATTGATGTTTTCCCCTGTTTTTGTACAAACTCATGATAATTAGAGATATATAACAAATAACTAGGCTAATATTAGCTTTAGGAGATAAAGAGTCATGTTGCCACAAATCCGTATTTCACATTATTTGAAGTTCGTTATTTTATTGTTGTGTATTTCTGTTATTTACTCCTTCGTGTCTATTCAGGTTCGGGCAGCAGAACCGCCAGCAAAACAGACTGATGCACTTCAGTCCGACATGGTAAATCCCGGTTATCATGACAAGCCGATATGGTTTAAAGAGTCATTTCTTGATTTGCGGGAAGATGTTCAGGAAGCTACTGAAAACAAAAAACGTGTGTTACTTTATTTTTATCAGGATGGTTGCCCGTATTGTGCAAAGTTATTGCAGGATAATTTAGGACAAAAAAAACTTGCAGATAAAACCCGAAAACACTTTGATGTGATTGCGATTAATATGTGGGGTGATAAGGAAGTAACTGATTTAAAAGGTCAGCTAACAACGGAAAAAAAATTTACGGAACAAATGAAAGTAATGTATACCCCCACACTTGTATTTTTGACTGAAAAAGGGCGGGTCGCATTACGTGTTAATGGTTATTATGCTCCAAATAAATATGAAACTGCTTTGGACTATGTTCGGGGACATAATGAACGAAAAATTTCATTTCGTGATTATGCACGTAAGTATCTGAAAACGGCTTCTTCAGGGAAATTACATCAGCAACCTTTTATTTTAAAACCACCTTATAATCTAAAAAAACTTTTAACTTCATACAAACCATTACTGGTTTTGTTTGAACAAAAAAGATGCCGTAGTTGTGATGAATTACATAATGATATTTTTAAGCGAAAAGAGACGCTAAAACAAATTAAGCGATTTAATGTTGTACGCCTGGATATGTGGAGTAAAGATAAGTTAATTGATTCGCAAGGGAAAACAGTGACTGCAAAATCTTTTGCAAGAAAACTTAACATTATCTATTCACCGAGCTTTGTATTTTTTGATAAATCAGGGAAAGATATATTCCGTATAGATGCTTATTTAAAATCATTTCATACCCAGTCAGTTATGGATTACATATCCTCGGCTGCATATAAAAAGCAACCTAATTTCCAACGTTATATAAGTGATAGGGCAGATAAACTCGAAGCGCAGGGCATGCATATTGATTTAATGAAGTGAATGTATTTATTATTCATCAGTAGCGGAGTTACTTTGGTTCTTGCCTTATATTGTTTAAGTCCCGGGAAGACTAACAAAGGACACTATGAGATATAAAATAAGTATAATTCCAGTATCTTTAAGTGGTTTTATAGGAATAAGTTAGAATGGCTGTAGCGGTAAATAAAACAGGCTTTTTATTTAAAAAAATTTGGCCACGTAAGTTAGGTACTCAACTTGCTATATATGTTTCATTTCTTCTTGCTTTATCAATGGCCGGATTTTCCTGGCATACTACACAGGAACAAGTTGAAACAATAACATCAAATATGCGACTTCAGGCTGAGGTGCTTGCTAATAATATTTCTGCAGTTAGCGCGGTTCATTTACTCTCTCACAATTATAACGCCATAGAGCAATTATTGTTACGTACAATTGAATTCCCCGGGGTATACAAAATCCAGTTAAGTGATGAAAAGGGTAAGTTGCTGGGAGATATTTCACGTATAGAAGGTAAAGAACCAGAAGTGAAATATGGGCAACCTGAGTTGATTTTGCCAACAAGCAATGATGCATCAGTAGTGATTAATAAAAGATTTATGGTGGTTTGGCAGCCAATTATTTTGGGTGAATTAATCGGTTGGGTAAAGATTACTTATAGTCGTGAAGCGATAATTGAACGCCAGGAGCATATAATTCAAAAACTTCTTTTGGAAGGTGCTGGTATTATCATTTTAGCAGTCATCCTGTTATTAATTTATTTACGCAGGTCAACGAGTACTATAGAGCGCTATACAAATTTTGCAGATGATTTGAACATAGCAAAAGGAGGGCAGGTATTGGTTAGTAAATCCTCTGTTGAATTAGAACATCTAGGAGTCGCTCTCAATAGTACATCCTCAAATCTATATGAACAAGGCCTGAGAATAACAACAACAATGACAGAGATGGAACGCCTGGCCGCATTTCCGGAAATGAATCCTAATATAGTGCTGTCTATGAATATGAAAGGTGAGGTTCAGTATTTAAATCCGTATGGGGAAAGTTTGATTGATAAATTAGAAGTTTTACAATCTCATATGAGTATTTTATTGCCTGAAAATGTTAAACATATCATTCATAAATGTATTCATGATAATGAAACAGTTAAGGCTGTTGAGTCAGTATATAAAGATCGAACATTTCTTTGGACCTTCTCACCTGTGGTTAAGCAACAACTAGTACATGGTTATGCTCTTGAGATAACACAGCGAAAAGAAGCTCAGGAACAGGCGCGTTCAGCGCAGTTGGAAAAAATGGCAGCCGAAGCTGCAAATACTGCAAAAAGTACATTTCTCGCAAATATGAGCCATGAAATACGCACACCATTAACGGCTATTATAGGTTTTTCTGAATCATTGCTTGATACCTCTCAAAGTATGTCAGAACGTGTTGAATCTATTAATACTGTTATACGTAGTGGCAAACATTTAATGCAAATTATTAATGACATTTTAGATCTATCTAAAGTTGAAGCGGATAAATTAGATATTGAACAACTTAATGTTTCACCTTTTGAGTTGCTAAGTGACGTTCATTCTCTGATTTCTCTTATGGCTGAGAATAAAGGATTATTTTTTGATATTGAATATGATTTCCCTATGCCTGAAAAAATTGTTACTGATCCAGTACGTTTAAAACAGATTATTATAAATCTTTGTAACAACGCAGTTAAATTTACAGCAAAAGGCGGTGTCCACGTTAGAGTTTCATATAATAGTAATGACAACTTGCTTACGATTAGTGTTGTTGATACAGGAATTGGTCTTAGCAAAAAACAAATGAATAAAATATTTGATCCGTTTACACAGGCAGATGCCTCAACTACACGACAATATGGCGGTACGGGCTTAGGTCTGCACTTATCAAAACAACTTGCGGCAAAACTTGGAGGGGATATTTATGTTGAAAGTACACTTGATCTTGGAAGTTGTTTTTGTGCAACAGTAACAACAGGGAATATTGCGAAGAATAAGTTGCTTTCCTCTATGCCGGAAATTAACCAGACTTCAACACAGTCTATTATAGATGGAGTAAATACAAAAATAAGCGGTAAGGTGTTATTAGCTGAAGATAATGTTGATAATCAAAGGCTAGTATCAATGTACCTGAAAAAACTAGGTGCAGATGTGATTATTGCGAATAATGGTAAGGAGGCGATAGAACACACTGCTAAATATGATTTTGATTTAATATTAATGGATATGCAAATGCCAGTTATGAATGGTATTGATGCAACGATACGATTACGAGAAATGGGTTATGAAAACCCCATTATCGCATTAACCGCCAACGCAATGAAAGAAGATGTTGCTGCTTGTTATAAAGCGGGTTGTGATGACTTTATTCAGAAACCTATTTCACAACAAAAATTTATGCATAGTATAGTTAAATTTTTAAAGCCTGTGGATGCAATTGTAGAATCCAGCCAACCACTTACTTCCTCTATTCTTGTTGAAGAGCCTGAAATGTTGGATCTCGTACAACGATTTGTCGCTAAGCTACCGCAGTATATTGAAAATATCAGGCAAAACGATGAAAATAATAATTGGGATGAACTTGGCCATCACATTCATGATCTAAAAGGTACAAGTGGCAACTATGGTTTTGATGAGTTGTATAAATTAATGCAGAATATTGAGTTTGAATTAACGAAAGAAAATTACGATGGTGTCCGCTCTATGATTAATACGCTTGAAAATTTATATCGAAGAATTCAGGCTGGATTATAAATGTCTGATTGGCTATGTTTGAGAATATAACTAAATAAATTTATCTGAAGCTTTTTCCACACGGATGTAAATTTACTTACATTCTTTTTTGTGCTGACTTCAACCAAAGTTTAATTGTTTTTTTCAGTATGTTTGGTTGAACAGGCTTGGCAATATAGTCATCCATACCGCTAGCCAGGCATTTTTCTTTATCTCCCGCCATAGCATTGGCTGTCACTGCAATTATTGGAATATGTGTGTCTGCGTTTTCTGATTTTCGATATTGTTTTGTTGCATCATAACCATTGAGAATGGGCATCTGACAATCCATTAATACAAGGCCGTAATTATTTTCAGCTATCATCTCTAAAAATACTTTTCCGTTTTCTGCAATATCAGTACTGTAACCAATATCATTCAGGAGAAGCGTTAACAATTCAGCATTAATCTCATTATCTTCGACAATAATAATCTTTTTATCAGACAGAGGACTTATCTCATCTATATCAGATGTTGTTTGATCGTGACTTTGAAGAGTTGGTTTTTCAATTTTTTTATTTAAATCCTGATTTTCTTTAGCCAGCAAGGGTAATAAAATGGTAAAGGTACTTCCCTTGTCTAAATGACTTTTCAGTGAAATTTTACCCCCCATTAGTTCAATTATTTTGTTAGACATTGCAAGTCCTAAGCCCGTGCCTCCGTATAAACGTGTTATTGAACCATCAACTTGATAAAATGGTGTAAATATTCGTTCAAATTCTACTTCATTAATACCAATGCCTGTGTCTTTTACACTAATTTTGAGGTAAGAAGAATGATTTAATTCATCCTTGTTTAAACTTTGCAACAGAGTTGCATTAACGCTTATCGAGCCATGTTCGGTAAATTTGATGGCGTTGTTTATCAGGCTAACAATAATTTGCCGCAGACGTTTAGGATCGGTCTGTATGGAATCTGGAATATTTTCATTAATGCGAATAGAAAGTTTCAGGTTTTTTTGCTCAGCACTCGGCATAAACATGTCGCAGATATCATGTAATGTATCTGCGACTGAAAATGAATGACGTTCAATTTTTATTTCTCCTGTTTCAAATGCTGAAAAATCAAGGATATCATTAATGGTTTCAAGCAGACGTTGTGCCCCTATATTTATTTTTTTGCAATATTCAGATTGTATTTCATTCAGTCCAGACATGTTCAACAAGCTTTCATAACCAGAAATTGCATGTAATGGTGTTCTTAGTTCATGACTGACTGTCGATAAAAATTCAGATTTTATATTTGATGCATCCAATGCAGCATCACGTGCAAGAACAAGTTCTTTATTGATGCTGTTTAGTTCTAACGTCCTTTCTTTTACTTTTTCTTCAAGTAGTTCATTTGAGTGCAATAAATTTTCTTTTGCTTGTTTTTCCAGTGTGATATCTCTTACTATGCCAATGAATAAATTATCACCATGTATATTGATATAATTAAGTTGTAATTCCATTGGGAACTCAGTGTTATCTTTGCGTTTTCCGGTCACTTTGCGAGCATTTTTATCTAATGGCTGAGGGAGCTTTGTTGTAATATATTTTTCAAATGCCTGAGTGTGTTGTTTATAAAAAGATTCAGGCATAAGGATTGTAACGTTTTTTCCTTTCACCTCATTAATTGTATAACCAAATAATTTTTGCGCTGCAACATTAAATGACTCTATAAGGCCTTTATTATTAATTGTAATAATACTGTCGCCGGCATTATCCATAATGGTGTTGATACGTTTGGTTGCAGCATCCAGCTCTTTATTTTTGTCAGCGAGTTGTTGAGTACGCTTTACAACACGAATTTCAAGATGTTCTTTTGCTTCCTTAATTTTTTGATTGGCTGAAGATAATCGTGTAAATACATCATCAAAAGAACGAGCTAAAACCCCTACTTCATCATTTCGCCAGTACATTTGTTGAGGTAAATGAATTGGAGAATCATGTGAAGTATTTACCACAGTATTAATCAAATTGAGAACGGGGTTTCTGATCCTTGAAACAATAATGTAGGTTCCCAGCATGATGACAACAAGCAAAATTACCAGTGCGCTTATAATATCTTTTGCCTGAGCGAAATAACTAAAATTTTCCTGATCAACATAATAGGCAATATGTGCATTTGCCAAATGTTTTTTGCCTATATATGCTTTATAAATAACTTCAGTAACTGATCTGTTTTTATAAGTAAGAGATCGAGTCATCTCAGTACTTGTCATTTTTGGAGGTGTGATTTTAGTAGCAACTAAACTTAAATCTGTACTGGATATTATTTGTCCATCTGGACGTGTGAGATAGGCATAAGCGCCATCATGATGAGAGGGGAGTGATGATTTAACAAAGCGTTCCAGTAACTCATAGTCCTCAGTTATAAGGGCATCTAAACTCCCTTCAGCTAAAGTATGCGCCATAGATTGGACATGTTGCAAACGAAAATCATCAAATTTTTTTTCTGCATTCTTTAATAAGCTTAAGCTTAATATTGTAAGTGTAGACATTAGCAATATAAATAATGCAGTAAGCATGCGAGAAAACAAACCAAATTTAATTGTATTTATGTTTGTTGTTGTTGGTAAATCCATTTTAAAATATATAATGTATTGTTAATACATTTTTGCCGTATTTATCAGATGTTTAGTGCGTTGTATTGTTTCATTGGAAGGTTTGATGAATGATTTTATTTTCATTCCACTCATATCAGCGAGGATTTTTTTGCCATCTTTGTCATTAGCCATTTCAAGTATGGCTTTAGTAATATTTTCCCTTATTTTAGTTCCAATTTCAGGTCGAATGCCAATCATATTTTCAGGATATTTTTCGGAATTAGCAATAATTTTAAGTTCACCTGTGTCCATTTTTTTGCTCATGAGTTTGTAATTAAGTCCACACATGGTGCCAGCACCCACATCACCTAACAGGACTTTATGGATAGAATTTGAAAGGTTTTTTGTGAATGTTTCTTTGATATCATTTTTTGTATTTATGCCTTGTTTGAATAATAAAGCGCGTGGAGCAAGGTAACCACCTGCACCTACCGGGCTGACAAATGCCACAGTTTTATTTTTTAAGTCATCTAAACTATTAATACCAGAATCCCCACGCACAAAAATCACGCTTTTACTCATGATATTTCCTTCTAAATTTTTCATTTGTGCCACCGCTAAAGCTTTTCCTTCTTTATTTAAGCGATAAAATACAAAAGAATTGGTATAGAACATATCAATGTGTTTGTTTGCGATTTTATTTTTAATTTTTTTAAAGCCGCGTGGAATTACAATTTCTATTTTATAAGCCGTTTTGTTTGATATGTAATCGACAAAAGGTTGCCACTGCTTGTAAATCCTGCTGGGTTGAGCAAGAGACATAATACCAAAACGAATGGGCTCAGCTGCGTATAGAATACTGTTTGTTGTCAATAAAAACAGACTGATAAGAAGACAGTAATTCATACTGTTTGAAGGTTTATATTTTGAAATTATGCGCATACGGCATCCTCATATGAGATGTATCATAATTACTATATATAATGTCGACAGGGGGGATGATGACTTTATCTTGTAGTTTAAAGTATTACATTTCTTCACATTTACACAATAAATGTAATATTTTAACTTGTATATAAATTTAAACATAATAGCGGCACTAATAGTGTGCGTTTTAACTTGAAATTCTTGTAATGAAAAATTATAAAATTGGTTATCATATTAAATATAGATAACAGTGTGCCGATAAATGAAATATAAATTATTGATTTATGGTTAAATTTGAAGCGATGAATAATGAATAAAATTAAACTTGAAATTCAAAATATCAAAAAGGGTATGTATGTTAGTGAGCTCGATCTTCCATGGAGTGAAACGCCTTTTCTTTTTCAGGGGTTTCGAATCACGAATGATCGGGAGCTTGAAAAGCTAAAACAAATCTGTAAATTTATTTATATAGATGAAGAAAAAAGTACAGTTGATGTCGATCCAAATTTAATAGTTTTGTCGCCTGCTAGCCAAACTAAAAAATATAAAAATCCTGAGCCACTTTTTAATATTCAGATTAGAAATGAACCTTATAAGGAAAAATTTGAAAATGAATTTCCTGTAGCAAAAGCCGCTTATCATAACGCTTTTGAAAAAATGCATGTTGTGCTTAATGACATACGTATGGGTAAGGCGCTAAATGTTTTGTCAGTAAAATCGGCTGTGCAGAAAATGGCGAATAGTATATTACGTAATCCTGATGCATTAAAGTTGCTCTGTGTATTACAGGAGAGGGATGATAGTGCGACTACGCATGCTTTGCATGTTTGTATTTTAAGTTTGGCTTTTGGTCATTACCTTGGTTTAAAAAAAGACATGATTAATAAATTAGGTCTTGGTGGCTTATTACATGACATTGGGGAGACAAAGTTACCTGAAGGATTATTCTGGAAGTCCAGGCATTATAATAAAGAAGAAAAGATTGAAATTCAGAAGCATACTGAATATGGCGTTGAAATAATAAATAACACCCAGGGTTTAGATTCCGTTGTTCTGGAAATTGTTCGAGATCATCATGAACGTTTGAATTGTACAGGTTTCCCAAACCAGTTGTGTGGCAATGAAATTAGTTATAATGCGATGATGGTATCGATAGTGGATGTGTATGACAGTGTTACGATGGGATATGAAGGAAAAGATATTATTTCCTGTACTGATGCATTAAAAAGTATGTATGACTGGCGTGATGATTTATTTCAAGCGGAGCTGGTTGAACATTTTATTCAGTGTCTTGGTATATATCCGATTGGCAGTGTGGTAAGGCTCAATTCAAATGAAATAGGTGTTATTGTTACGTTTGATGAGTGTTCACGGCTTACCCCCCGGGTTATGTTATTACTGGATAAGGACCATAAATATTACTCTTTACCAAAAATGCTGGATTTATCAAAGTTTAAAGACAGTGATGATAAATATTTGTATGAAATCAAACGGGTAGTTAAACCTGAAGACTATGGTATTGATCTTAAACATCATATATTGGAAGAGCTGTACGTAAATCAGGCCATTAATCAATAAATTTTATCTGTTTAGATTACTGTTCAATATATTGAATTGTTGATGTGCCATAAACGTGTAACGGTGTTTCTTTTCCTCTGATTTTTTGTTTTCCTAAATCAATAAATTTTTCCTGAGTGATTATATTCAGATGTTTATACGTCTCTTCAGAAATGATAATACTGTATCCCAGTCGCTTTGACAGGCCGTCAAGACGACTGGCAATGTTTACAGTGTCGCCAATAAATGTGTATTCAAAACGATCCTGGGAACCTATTGTTCCGGCTGTTGCATATCCCATATGAATGCCAATACCGACATTAAATCGTTCACCATCAGGCAGACAAATTGCATGTGAATGCATAACTATATCCAATGCTGTTGCAACGGCATCATCAATTGTCGCTGATTCAGTATCAAGATGAAAAACGGCAAGAATTGCATCTCCCATAAATTTATTTACAATGCCATGATGTTCAGTAACGATATCGACAATTTTACCAAAGTAGCTATTAAGGAAAAATATAACATCTTCCGGTGTGTTTTTTTCTGCGTAAGATGTGAATTTACGTAAGTCACAAAAGAAAACGGCTATATGTTTTTTTTCCCCTTGCTCTAATAATGAAGAATCTGATTTCATCAGTTTATGCATGATGTCCGGGCTTACTATACTTTCAAGTGTTTGTCTGATTTTTTCTTTTTCTCGTAACTCATCTATGGCCAGGTTTGTTTTTTGTGCAATTACGCCAAATTCATCACGACTTAATACAGGAACATAACTATCCAACTCACCATCTTGAATATGTTGTAACGCTTCTATCTGAACATCAAAGAGATATTGCAAGTTAAGTGAGTAGGAATGTATTAATCGTAAGGTTAAACTAACAACAATTCCAAGAGTAAATAATGTTTCGATTAAATAAGCATTCTTCAGTACTTCATTAAAGTTATTATTTTCATTGCTTTGACCAACTATATTCAAACTCATGTATGAATAAGCAGATAAAGTATTAGCCACAATAACAACTAATAAGGTGGTGGTAAGGAATAAAGTTATTCGTCGTGAAACCGGAATTGTATTTTGAATGTTTGATTGATTGCGGTCGAGTTTTAAGAAACAAGAGTGCTCACGTTTTAAAGCAGAATCGATGCTGGCAAAATAACCCATAATTAAAACACCGGAAAAAAGTTTGCTGGCTATAATATAAGTATGCTTGTTTATTAATATTTCAATAATAAACAATGCGATACCTACAACTACATAGATACTAAACTCATATCCGAGTTGTCGTTTCGGTTGATCTAGCAAGGGTTGTTGATCGACTAAACGAAATTCTATTTGCTTTCGAAGAAGTGAAATTACGCCAAACAACAGAATAAGGGATATGACCGTTGTAGTAGTGGTGTTGGGTGAGTAAAAACTGTTTGTTCGGGCAGCAATAATCCCAATAACCATAATTGTAAGCAGGTAATATGCAATTGCTTGATTTTTTTGAAAATATTGATTCATGGCACAATATTTATCGGGTGAATGGATGATATATGAAGCTCTTAACTCTATATGTTGCAATTTGTTACGTTTTCATAGATTTATTCACTATTAAATGATTTAGAAGAATAATACCATTTTTTTTATGGGTTTATGATAATTATTTTATGTATTGCTTATACTAATTAAGAATATTGATTGAACCATCAAATGCTTTTAGTATTGATAAAGACTTTTTGCTGTCTTTAATCCTGTTGATATAGCAGGGATTCTCAATTCATTACTTTCGGCTCTAATTCCGCTGGGCCCGCTCAAATTATCTATTCACTTTGATAGATTTCCACTTAACCTCCTGAGCCGGTATACTGCGGGCTCAAATTTATGCGGATGTGGTGAAATTGGTATACACGGTAGATTTAGGTTCTGCTGCCGTAAGGCGTGAGAGTTCGAGTCTCTCCATCCGCACCATTTTTTTCTAAGAATTTTCTGATTGAAATAGAGGATAAGGTATGCAAGTTTCTATTGAAACCACCAATGGTCTTGAGCGTAAAATGACGGTCGTGATCGAAGAAGAACGTCTTTCCAGTGTAATTGATGGTCGTCTTCAGGACATGACAAAAACCGTTAAAGTAAAAGGTTTTCGTCCAGGTAAAGTGCCTCTAAAAATTGTTAAGCAACAATATGAACAACAAGTTCGTCAGGAAGTAGTGGGTGATGTTCTGCAATCGACGTTATATGAAGCGATTGGGCAGGAAAAACTGAATCCAGCTGGACAGCCAAAAATTGATTCAATTAAAAGCGATCCAGGCCAGGGTATGGAATATACCGCATTATTTGAGGTTTATCCTGAAGTTAAGCTGGGTGATTTGTCCAAAGAAACGATAGAAAAACCGATTACTGAACTGACAGATGCTGATGTGGCTGAAATGCTTGAAACAGTCCGTGGTCAGCATAAAGAATGGACATCTGTTGATCGTGCTGCGAAAGAGGGTGATCAGCTCAACATCAATTTCAAAGGGTTGATTGATGGCGAAGTATTCCCTGGTGGTGAAGCGAATGATATGCCGATTGAGTTAGGCAGTGGCCGTATGATTAAAGGTTTCGAAGAAGGTTTAATTGGCGCTAAAGCGGGTGATGACGTGACGTTAAACGTGACTTTTCCGGATGATTATCATGCGAAAGATTTAGCGGGTAAACCTGCTCAGTTCGATACCCATATAAACAAGATAGAAGAAGCTGTATTGCCTGAGTTAAATGACGATTTCGCTAAAAAACTGGGCATTAAAGATGCCAGTGTTGAAAATATGCACAAGGAAATTAAAGCCAGTATGCAGCAAGAGCTGGATTCACGTTTAAATACTCAATTAAAGTCGTCAGTTATGGATGCGCTGATTAACGCACATGAATTTGATGTACCCACTCCCTTGATTGAAGATGAATCTGAAGCCATTAAGAATAATATGCTGGAAAACCTTAAACAGCAGGGTATGCAGGATCAAGGTTTAAAAGTGGAAGCCAGCATGTTTGCAGATCAAGCTATTCGTCGGGTAAAGTTAGGTTTAATTATGTCAGAAATCGTTAAATCTGATAAAATTGAAGCTGATGAAGATCGAGTGAAGAAAAAAGTTGAAGAAATTGCAGCCCCTTATGAACAGCCACAACAAGTGATTGACTGGTATATGGGTGATAAACAGCGTCTTGCAGAAGTAAAGGCACTGGTTACTGAAGAACAAATTGTCGATTGGGCTATGGATAAAGCAAAAGTGGTCGATAAGAGTATAACATTCAAAGAAGTTATGGCTTCAGAACAAAATAAATAGCGGTTTTAGCACGAATTTTGCTAGTTATTATTCGTGAAAAGACTCAATAATTTACAAATTACCCTTAAGGATAAGAATTAGTGACCGATAAAACAGTTAATACAGACATTATGAGCCAGTTGGTTCCTATGGTTGTAGAACAGACGTCTCGCGGCGAACGTTCTTACGATATTTATTCAAGACTACTAAAAGAACGCATTATCTTTTTGGTAGGGCAAGTTGAAGATCATATGGCCAACCTGGTGGTTGCTCAGATGCTTTTCCTTGAATCAGAAAATCCGGATAAAGACATTTATCTGTATATTAATTCACCAGGGGGCTCGGTAACGGCCGGATTGTCAATTTATGACACCATGCAGTTTATTAAGCCAGATGTGAGCACTCTGTGTATCGGTCAGGCAGCCAGTATGGGCGCTTTGTTACTCGCCGGAGGAGCTGCTGGTAAACGTTATGCATTACCTCATGCACGCACCATGATTCACCAGCCATTAGGCGGTTTTCAGGGACAGGCAAGCGATATTGAGATTCATGCTCGTGAAATACTGGATGTAAGGGAACGATTGAACAAAATTCTTGCCCAACATACAGGGAAACCTATGGATGTGATTCAGGAAGATACAGATCGCGATTTCTTTATGAATGCAGAGACTTCAGTAGAGTATGGTTTAATTGATGAAGTGATGACGCAACGAAGTTTAACTAAAGAAGATAAATAACCGGTAAATCTTGCTGTTTTTTGGTGTACAAAATAGCAGCAAAATCAAGTGTAAAAATGTGCTGTGATGACTTGAAAAAGTTGTAAAAACGACGCATGGTATAAAAGTTGATAATGTTCGTGATGAGGCGAATAAAATGAGTGACGATAAAAGCACTGGTGACGGTGGAAACAAGCTACTTTACTGTTCTTTTTGCGGTAAAAGTCAGCATGAAGTACGTAAACTGATTGCAGGTCCTTCTGTATTTGTATGTGATGAGTGCGTTGAATTATGCAGCGATATTATTCGTGAAGAAATTCAGGAACAATCAGGTAAATCAGAAGGCGATTCACTGCCAACTCCTCATGAAATTAACGATATTCTTGATGAATATGTTATTGGTCAGGAACGTGCCAAACGCGTACTTGCGGTTGCGGTTTACAATCATTATAAACGATTGGAAACAGGACAGAAAAAAGACGATGTTGAACTGTCTAAAAGTAATATTCTGCTTATTGGTCCGACTGGTTGTGGTAAAACATTGCTTGCTGAAACGCTTGCACGCTTATTAGATGTACCCTTTACTATTGCTGATGCCACAACATTAACTGAAGCCGGTTATGTGGGTGAAGATGTAGAGAATATTATTCAGAAGTTATTACAGAAATGTGATTATGATGTTGAGAAAGCACAAACGGGTATAGTGTATATCGATGAAATTGACAAAATTTCGCGCAAATCAGATAACCCGTCTATCACTCGTGATGTCTCTGGCGAAGGTGTTCAACAAGCTTTACTAAAACTGATTGAAGGCACTATTGCCTCTGTTCCACCTCAAGGTGGCCGTAAACATCCACAGCAAGAGTTCTTGCAAGTTGATACTTCAAATATCTTATTTGTGTGTGGTGGCGCATTCGCCGGCCTGGATCGCATTATTCGTGATCGTTCTGAGAAAGGTGGAATTGGTTTCGGTGCTGAAGTACAAAGTAAAGATGACAAGAAGACTTTAAGTGAAGTTATTCATAGTGTAGAACCGGAAGATCTTACTCGTTTTGGTTTAATTCCTGAGTTTGTTGGTCGTTTACCGGTAGTCGCAACATTGAGTGAGCTGGATGAAGATGCTCTGGTACGAATTTTAACTGAACCAAAAAATGCTTTAACCAAACAATATCAAAAAATGTTTGAAATGGAAGGCAGTGATCTGGAGTTCCGTGATACAGCGTTAACGGCAATAGCAGCTAAAGCAATGGAACGTAAAACAGGAGCACGTGGTTTGCGATCGATTCTTGAACATGCGTTACTCGATACAATGTATGATTTACCTTCAATGGATAATATTGAGAAGGTTGTTATTGATGATTCAAGTATAAATGGAGATGGAGAGCCCCTCTTCATTTACGAAAATCTCGAACCGATAGCTGCTTCAGCAGAAGAATAAAAAAAGGGGTATTTTAAAATACCCCTTTTTTATGAGAAATGATTTTTTCCTAAAGTCCTTGAAATGCTGTGCCGCTAACCTTATATAATAAGCCACGAATGTTTTTTATAACGAACAAATAATTACAGGACAGCAATATGTCTGAAATGGTCGAAACACAATTATCTGCAATTCCTATTTTACCGCTACGCGATGTTGTGGTTTATCCGCATATGGTTATTCCGCTTTTTGTTGGCCGTGAGAAATCCATTCAGGCTTTGGAAGCCGCAATGGATAATGGCAAACAGATTTTATTAGTCGCACAAAAAAGTGCCGCGAAAGATGAACCTACACAGGAAGACTTATATCAGATAGGTACTGTTTCCAGCATCTTGCAATTACTTAAATTACCTGATGGTACGGTGAAAGTTCTGGTTGAAGGTAATAAACGTGCACGTATTATTAATTATCTAGGCCAGGAAGAATACTTTACCGCACAAATAAAAGAACTTGATGATGAAGTAGTTGATGAACGTGAATCTGAGGTGCTGGTTCGTTCATTAACAACACAGTTTGATCAGTACGTTAAACTGAATAAAAAAATTCCACCTGAAATTTTAACGTCACTTTCAAGCATTGAAGAAGCCGAGCGTATGGTTGATACCATTGCAGCACATATGTCGCTTAAACTAGATGAAAAACAAAAAATTCTTGAAGTTGTTGATTTGCGTGAGCGTGTTGAACACCTTATGGTTTTAATGGAATCTGAAATTGATATATTACAGGTCGAAAAACGTATTCGTGGACGTGTTAAACGTCAAATGGAAAAAAGCCAGCGTGAGTATTATTTAAACGAACAAATGAAAGCCATCCAGAAAGAACTGGGTGACATGGATGATGTGCCTAATGAAATGGACGACCTCGAAAAGAAAATCGAGAGCGCGGGCATGTCTAAAGAAGCTTTGAAAAAATCGAAGGCTGAATTTAGTAAACTTAAAATGATGTCACCGATGTCAGCGGAAGCAACGGTTGTACGTAACTACCTTGACTGGATGGTGGGCGTACCCTGGAAAAAACGCAGCAAAATTCGTAATGACCTTTCTAAAGCTGAAGAAATACTTGAAGCCGATCATTACGGTTTAGAAAAAGTTAAAGAACGTATCCTTGAGTACCTTGCGGTGCAACAACGTATGAAAAAAATGAAGGGACCTATTTTATGTTTGGTTGGTCCTCCTGGTGTGGGCAAAACCTCAGTAGGTAAGTCAATTGCACGTGCAACGAATCGTAAGTTTATGCGCATGGCGTTAGGTGGAGTACGTGATGAAGCAGAAATTCGAGGTCATCGTCGTACCTATATTGGTTCTATGCCGGGTAAAATTATTCAAAACTTGTCCAAGGTTGAAACACGTAATCCATTATTCTTATTGGATGAAATTGATAAAATGGCGATGGACTTCCGTGGCGATCCTGCGTCTGCATTATTGGAAGTATTAGATCCAGAGCAGAATCACACTTTTAATGACCATTATATGGAAGTGGATTATGACTTGTCCGATGTCATGTTTGTTGCGACTTCAAACACAATGAATATTCCCGGGCCATTGTTAGATCGAATGGAAGTGATTCGTTTATCGGGCTATACCGAAGATGAAAAATTAAATATTGCAATGCGTTATTTAGTGAAAAAGCAGATCAAAAATAATGGTTTAAAAGAAAACGAAATTAACATTGCCGAAGATGCAGTGCGTGGCATTATTCGTAATTATACTCGTGAGGCCGGTGTACGTAATCTGGAGCGTGAAATTGCCAAACTATGCCGTAAAGTCGTAAAAGAAATTTTACTTGATAAGGATGTTTCCAGTGTTGATATAACAGAAAAAAATCTGGAGAAATATCTGGGTGTAGAACGTTTCCGTTATGGTGTAATTGATGAAAATGATCAGGTTGGCCAGGTTAATGGTTTGGCATGGACAGAGGTTGGTGGAGAGCTGTTAACTATAGAAACAGCGGTCTTACCCGGTAAAGGTAAAACCAGTGTTACCGGTCAGCTTGGTGATGTGATGAAAGAATCAATCCAGGCAGCCATGACAGTAGTAAGGAGTCGTTCTGCTATTTTAGGTATTGAAGATGAAGTCTTTGAGAAAAATGATATTCATGTTCACGTTCCTGAAGGAGCTATTCCTAAAGATGGGCCAAGTGCCGGTGTGGGTATGTGTACCGCACTGGTTTCAGCATTAACAGGTATACCTGTTCGTAACGATGTTGCGATGACAGGTGAGATAACCTTACGCGGAGAAGTTTTACCTATTGGTGGTTTGAAGGAAAAATTACTTGCTGCACATCGTGCTGGAATTCAAACAGTTTTGATACCAGAAGAAAACCGTAAAGATTTAACCGAGATTCCAGATAATGTAAAAGAAAATCTGGACATTAAACCAGTTCAGTGGATTGATGAAGTATTACAAGAAGCACTGGTACATTCACCAAAACCTATCGCAGGTGCTGAAACTGGTGGAAAAGTGAGCAAAACTAAAAAAACTGATAACACTAATATACAAACTCACTAAAAAGTGCTGGTTTTATGCGGTTATACAAGTAAACTGTGCATAGTTCGCTTGACCTGGTCTAGTTAGCGTTGGTATAAATCCATAAGTTAAATAATATTTAAACCGTCCTTATTTTTATTTGGACGGTGTTTTTTTTGTCATTCCATTAGGGGGAGAATTAAGTGAATAAATCAGAACTCGTAGAAGCAGTTGCAGAAAGTG
>CAZZIS010000020.1:0-41279 GCA_964654445.1 uncultured Thioalkalispiraceae bacterium | reverse complement strand
TTAAAGCACATAATATTGGTTACTTCTTCTATAACGGTGGCGGTGATTCAGCAGATACTTGTTATAAAATTTCACAACTGTCTAAAGAAATGGGTTACCCGATTCAGGCGATTCATGTACCTAAAACGGTTGATAATGACTTACCTATCACTGATAATTGCCCGGGCTTTGGTTCAGTTGCCAAGTACATTGCAATCTCTACACAAGAAGCCAGCTTTGACGTTGCTTCAATGTGCAAAACATCAACTAAAGTATTTGTTGTTGAAGTTATGGGACGTCACGCAGGCTGGATTGCAGCAGCGGGTGGTTTAGCGTCGACTGAAGAAAATCCAATTCCAATTATCATTCTTTTCCCTGAAGTTGAATTTAACCAGGAAAAATTCCTCGCTAAAGTAGACGCCAACGTGAAAAAGCATGGTTACTGTACCGTTGTCGTTTCTGAAGGTACACATTGGCCAGATGGTCGTTTCCTCGCAGAAACAGGCTTAAAAGATGCATTCGGTCATAGCCAACTTGGTGGCTGTGCACCCGTTGTTGCAGGCATGATTCAGGAAAAACTCGGTCATAAATACCACTGGGGTGTTGCAGATTACATGCAACGTGCAGCGCGTCATATCGCATCTAAATCTGATGTTGATCAGGCTTATGCTATGGGTAAGGCGGCCGTTCAGTTTGCTTTACAAGGTCATAACTCTGTTATGCCAACAGTTGATCGTATTTCTAACAAGCCTTACAAATGGAAAGTCGGTATGGCTCCATTAAGTAAAGTGGCTAACGTTGAAAAAATGATGCCTGATAACTTCATCACTAATGATGGATTTGGTATTACTGCAAAATGCCGCGAATATTTATTACCATTAATTAAAGGCGAAGATTATCCTCCTTATAAAGATGGTTTACCTAAGTACGTTCGTATGAAAGGTATTGCGGTAGAGAAAAAACTGGAAAAATTTGATATCTGATATTCTTTCAAAGAAGATTCATAATCTTTTTAGTTTAATAAAATAAAAAAGGGCAGCAATTAAGCTGCTCTTTTTTTATTTTCAGCAATTAATTATGAATTTGCTTTAACTATTTTATGGTTTTCATCACTACCTGCTAAAATCTTTTCACTCATAAGCTTAAATTCATTAAGCTGAACTTTGACTTCAGAAAAATTTTCTTCTTTAACCATTACTTCAATATCAGCACAAAGTGTCGTCAACATCGGATAACCATATCCACCACCAACACCTTTCATTTGATGGATTAGACCTGTAAATTTTTCCCAATCTTCTGAATGATGTGCTTTTATAATTACATCCTGCATACCAGGTAGCCGTGAAATAAATCGATCGATTAAATCTATAAGATCGGGATCTTCTTCAAGTAATGCTGAGGTAATTATATTGTTAGTCATTTTTTCTCAATTTATATTTAGTATAATCTGACATACTCTAAAATAAGTATTAATATTGTCTTTAAATTATAATATACATGCAACCCTGACAATTTAACATAATATTTATCACATTAAATAAAGTACGAGAACTTTTAACTGTACAAATTAGTATGGCAAGCGATTATAACCGTAACAGTGCTAAATTAATTTTTGCTAAAATCCAACGTGAACATGGCCAAATGGCTGTGGATCAGCTAATACGCGACATGGATTTAGAAACTACGTTTGGCATTAAGGCTGGTGAAAAAATTATTATTTAATAAATGAGCTCACATTATTGTGAGCTCAAATATTATAGATAAAAAAACAACTTCATTACTTATTGTAAAACACCATCAACAACTGTTGGCGCAGCAGTAACTGTTGGCTTATCAGACCATGTCACTGAAACCGTTGCAATATCTGCTGAAGTTAAAGCAGGATAAGTTGAAGAAATATTAGAAAGACTAAGCGCACTACAATTGCCAACATCCGTGGCCATCACTTTCATGGAAGATGCAGCTTTAGTGACATATGTAGTACTTCCATTATCAGTAATAACCGTTCCATCAGTTAATTTTTCTGCAGGACGCCAATAGCTGGCACCTGAACAGTTACTACCTGTGTTATCCACATAAGTCGTACCATCCGTGCTACATTGCCAAGGCAAACCATAAAGTGATCCTTCTCCGAAATATTCAAGAAAAGATGAATTTGAACCCATTGCGGTTTGAACCGTACTGGTCTGATCTGCTTTTGCGAAAATAACAGGTGGACTAAAAGTATAACCAGGGACAGTTATATACACACCATCATTAGCAGTACCACCATTAGAGCCATCATCACCAGGATCATAGGTGATGCCACTATAAGCTGTTCCATTTTCATGGGTGACACTTGTAATTGTTGTGGTTTCACCGCCCTCATACCACGCACCATAAGGTCCGATATAACATTGCTTTGTCGTTCCACTTGAATCGTATGTACACTGGAATGGACCACTTAATGATTTCTTGGCTCCGCTCGACTGATCATAAATATTATATCCATGAACATATTCTGTTAATGAAGTTCGGTTATAACAAACAGCAGCATCTGAATTCTTTTTTATATTAACGTGACTACCATTAAAACTTAATGCATAACTATTCGCACCAATTGCAACGGCAACTTCTCCTGTCGTTTTATCATTATTCACTGCGCCATTCATCGATGTAAAACCGGTATAGCCATCATTTTTTGCCATTTTTATTGTTGAACTCGTGGC
Organism: uncultured Thioalkalispiraceae bacterium; assembly: GCA_964654445.1. Classification (GTDB taxonomy): domain Bacteria; phylum Pseudomonadota; class Gammaproteobacteria; order UBA6429; family Thiohalophilaceae; genus JAGLTQ01. The sequence continues at coordinate 38,592 of CAZZIS010000020.1, read as the reverse complement.
ACCCGCGTTAAAAGTCATGGTTCCTTTCTCAGTAGCATCATTTGCACTTACCCAGCTAAAGGTAAAAGAACCATATGGTGCACTCGAAGAGACACCTTCTGTCACAGTAGCCTCGGCAATATATTGAGTAGATGAATCTATATCAAACCATACCTTAACCACTTGAGGTGATGAGTTATCCGCGCGAGATGTAATAACTGTCAACTTTGCAATTTCAGGTTTTGATGAGCTTTGACCTATCTGGCATTTACTGGTATTAACCAGAGCAGTGTATGTACCGTTAACAACCAGGCTTGCACCTGATTTTTTAATAACACAAACCAGAAAACTTGAAAAATTTAATGGCTCCATCGCTGGCCCCATATCGATCCAGGCCTCAGTTGTATCCGTCGTATAATCTGTGCCCGCATCATCATATGCGGCATGTAGGCCAGTTACAGATAACAACATGCCTGTAAGAATGCCTATTAAGTGATATTTAATATTTTTCATTGACCATCTACCTCTTAATCATTGAGAAGTTGTGTGTTATCTGCGGTGGAAAGACCGGTGACTGTTTCTGATGCTGAAGTAGCTGTGCCACCACTACCACAGGCGACTGCAGTAAATAGTATGAAAACATATATTGTTGAACGCATTATAATACCCATAAATTTTTCCTCTTTATCTGGCTAGACATGATTTGTTACGTCAAAGACTCTTCGGCTCTGTATTATCCAACTTTAATATTTTTTTAATTAATTATTACAATAATGAGAATTAACTCCTAATAAAATAAAAGTTAACAAATTTTCACGTTTAGAATTGGTGGTAATAAAAAATACTTAATTACCATTGAGAAAGTTGAAAAGAAGCCTGTAAAAACAACAGTGCTTCAAATTTTGGACTTACAGCCGGAATATAGGTGGCATTTATAGCAAACTTACTTGTACCCATTGAAATAAAAGGTAAGGCACCAAAAAATGGTTTGTCATTTTTATAGTCTTTACGTGTCATCATAAATGCAGTTAAACCTAAATCAATATGCCAGCCATCTTTATCATCCCCTAATAAATAACGGCGTTTACTGCCACCACCCAGGTATTTTGACGTATTTGAAAGGCTGTCTTTAAAAAAACCACCGTTTACAAAATTAATCCACTTTTTATCTTCTGCAAAATCATATTCAAAGCCTAAACCCCAGTTATCTTCGTTATAATTTTTCTTGTTTTCATGAAACGCTTTACCGTTAACAATTAAATGAAGAGAATCAGCGATAATTTGCTGTGAGAAGAAAAAGCTAATAAGAAGTAAAATAAGTTTTAACATAACAAGATCACTCAAATTCAACACTGGTGATTTTATTTATCGGCACTAAAAATCCGACTTTTACTTTTAGTATGTTAAGAATTGTTAAATACTTTCAAACTGTGAATGTATTGGCTTAATTGCAGATTCTGTCGTATTAATACTATAGTTTTCAACACCATAGCAAACTGCTCTGGTATTCATTTCAAGGTTAACCATGACAGCACAAATCAGAATATTTCATCCAAAAATGAGCCATATTACGAGCCAGGGTTGATGAAATTGATATTTTTGAAGCCGCATACAAGCAAAACCTCCCCATATTGCTTAAGGGACCACTGGTTGCGGTAAAACCCGTTTCATGGAGCATAGGCCTGGCGTTTGAAAAAATCGCTGATAACTGTCTCCTGCCATGATGATTTAACGGCCTCTGATTTAGTAGGACGTTATGTTGCAGCTTTAGCAGATGCACGTGATGCTAGCGAAATGACAGACAGGCTTTTTACCCGTATGCACAAGGTTGAAAGGAATATCGCTGTTATATTCATAGTAGATATGAGTGGTTCTACTAAAGTCTGAATCAATCAGGCTGAACGCGAGTCACTATTACTGCTTGCAGAAACATTAGAAACACTCGGGGACCGCTATGCTATTTATGGTTTTCTGGCATGGCATGCAAGCGATGTGAAATTTATCGCATAAAAGAAATCGATGAACCCTATAACGATGAAGTAAAAGCACGTATCTCAGGTATTCAACCCAAAGACTATACTCGCATGGGCTTTGCCATTCATCACCTCTCTCATATTCTTAATGAAATTGAAGCTAAAACCCGAATTTTTTCTTACCATTTCAGATGGCAAACCGGATGACTATGATAACTATCGAGGTGAATATGGTATTGAAGATACACGTCAAGCATTAATTGAGGAGCGACGAGATGGCATTCATTCTTATTGTATTACCATTGATAAGGAAGCAAGAGACTATTTACCACACGTGTATGTGTGCAGCAGCTTATACTGTAATTAGTGAAATACAACAATTGCCATTAAAAGTTTCAGACATCTATCGACGTTTGACTAACTGATTAAATTCAGGAAATCACCGTTTCTTCCAGTTTTAATTCAAACCAGAAAGTACTGCCCTTTCCAGGTATACTTTCAACACCTATTTTACCTTCCATCAGTTCAACCAGATTTTGTGTGATATACAAACCCAGTCCAATTCCTTCTTTTTTATTATCATATCTGTGAAAAGGCTGAAATAAACCTGCTATCTGTTGTTCCGTTAAACCATTCCCCGTATCGGTAACCGAAATTCTAACCATAGAGTCAGGACTTTCATCAATATTAATTGTTACCTTTCCATTCTCATGATTGTATTTAATAGCATTTGAAATTAAATTTATAAAAACCTGTTTTAATCTTTTAGAATCTGCTTTTAACAGATAAATATTCTTAATATTATTTATAATTTCAATATGATATTGGGATGCCACCGGATTTAATAATACAATGCTTTCATCTAAAACTCTTCCCAGCGGTATTGATTCAATTACCAGTTTAAGTTTATGAGCTTCAATTCTTGATAAATCCAGTAGCTCTTCTATTAAACTTAAAAGATGTTTACCCGAATCAATAATACCCTGTGTTTGATCATCCTGTTCTTCATTCAACTCTGGAGAATCAGACATTCTTAATAATTGGCTAAAACCCAAAATTGCATTAAGTGGTGTTCTTAATTCATGACTAATCATGGAAATAAAATTAGTTTTCGCTGTATTTGCTGCTATTGCGGCATCCTTGCTTTCAATCAACTCTTGTTCACGTTCTTCCGATTCATAACGTAAGCTGATATTTTCAATTAATTTTTGATTAATTCGTTTTGTATTTGATAATGCTAAAGTAATAAAAACAACGATTAAAAAGGCAATCACATATGATAAAAATGAAGCTATTAACATTTCACTAATTAAAAGCGGTATTAGTAAAAATATATAATATGTTGTTATATTTCGCATGCTAAAACCAAGCGATATTACTGCACCAGCACTAATTCCAATCAAAATTAAAGCAGGTATATAGTGATATACCGAATTATCATCCGGTAATAACCAGATACTCACACATGACCAGGTTAAACCTGTTAATACCAGAAGAAAATAAAATAGCCTATCCCAAAAAATTATATTTCTAATATTTTTTTTACTTTTTAAATATAATTTATATGAAATCAAACGGCCGAGACTGATGCTTACTAAAATCGAAAGCCAGACCAGCAATAATGTAGTATCAATTGATTGCCACAAGATTGAAACCAGTAAAATGCCAATCACAATCGTTGCCCCAATTGAAGCAGGCAACGCTAAATACAGAGCCTTAACAGTCTCCTGAAAAATAGTTTCATTTATACTTGGTTTTGGATTTGCTGCCTGCCCGTTGTTGCCTGAAATATTCACTACTTAATGTCCTATAGCTCCATGTAATAATTATTTATAAATATCCATCAGCATCTGCAACAGGTCCTTATCCTTATAACGCATAAATGTATCCGCCCAAGGCCTCCTAATTCACTGATATTACGGTTTATTTATCTCATTTTATCCGTACAATAGCTAGTTCTTCGTATAACTGACTATTTTGAGACCTATGGCATATATTCACCGTTTTATCCGACTTTCAAGTATTAGCTGGGTTCTGCTTCGCCATGGACTTGATGAACTTATTCTTGCTTCGCACCTGTTCCGACCCTTTCGTTTTATACGTATTTTTATGCCCTGGATCTGGCGTCAACGAAAAACACCTCGTGGCGTCAGAATTCGCCTCGCACTGGAAGATCTGGGCCCTATTTTCGTCAAATTTGGGCAAATTTTATCTACCCGTCGTGATTTATTACCTGACGATCTCGCTATTGAACTGGCAAAATTACAAGATCAGGTCACTCCCTTTGATAACCAGACCGCCTTTAACATTATTGAAAAATCACTGGGCCATCCGCTTGATGAAATATTCAGTAACTTTAGTGATGCTCCATTTGCTTCTGCCTCTGTTGCCCAGGTACATGCCGCAACATTACATAGCGGTGAAGAGGTTGTAGTAAAAGTTTTACGTCCAAACATCAAATCTGTTATTCAACGTGATATTAGCTTACTTTATATTATTGCTGATAAAATTGAACGTTACTGGCCGGCAGGAAAAAACCTTCGTCCTAAAGCCGTGGTTGCTGAATTTGAGAAAACATTGCTGGATGAACTTGATCTAATGCGTGAAGCTGCCAATGCTTCCCAACTTCGACGTAACTTTTTAAACTCAGAGAAAATTTATATTCCGGAAATATATTGGGAGCATTGTCGCAAAGATATTATGGTCATGGAGCGCATTCATGGCATCCCTATCGGTAACATTGATGCACTTGTTGAAGCAAACATAAATTTACAACAGCTTTCTGAACGTGGTGTCGAAATATTTTTTACCCAGGTTTTTCGCCATAGTTTTTTTCATGCAGACATGCATCCCGGTAATATTTTTGTTGCTGACAATGGCCAGTATATTGCTGTCGATTTTGGCATCATGGGCACGCTTAATGACACTGACCAGCGTTACCTTGCAGAAAATTTTCTGGCATTTTTTAATCGCGACTACCGCCGTGTCGCTGAACTGCACGTAAGCTCTGGCTGGGTTGATAAGAACACCCGTATTGATGAATTTGAAACAGCTATACGTGCAGTCTGTGAACCAATTTTTGATAAACCCTTAAAAGATATTTCATTTGGACATTTGCTGCTTAACCTGTTCCAGACTGCGCGCCGTTTTAATATGGAGGTGCAACCGCAACTTATCCTGCTACAAAAAACATTACTTAACATTGAAGGGCTTGGTCGCCAGCTTTATCCGGAGCTGGACTTGTGGAAAACTGCTAAACCCTTTTTAGAGCAATGGATGAAAGACAAAATCGGCCCACGTTCTTTTGTGAAACATTTAAAAGAAAATGCACCGCTGTGGGCAGAACAGTTACCTAAAATACCAAACCTTATTTTTGATGTTTTAGAACAAAGCAAAAAAGGTGAACTAAAGGTTGAGTTAAATGAAACTCAAATGCAACAAATCAAGCAGGAAATCAAATCAGGAAATAACCGCTCAATTCGGGCGATTACAGGCGGAAGCTTACTGATTACCGCAGCATTACTCGGTAATGTTGATCTGTATTTCCTGGGTGCATATAACTCCCACTTACCCGAGCTTGTTTCGGGTGGACTTGGAATTACGTTGTTACTCAGCTTATTAAAACGTTAATATTTTGTAGGTCGGCCTCATAGTGCCCCTCATAAGATATTTAGAGGGTATCAGGCCGACGCTGAAATTCGACACGACCTTTTGACTAATTATTAACTGACGTGGCAATTAAAAACTTAAGTTATTTTTCAGGTACCGCGTTGGCCTGAAGGCCAACCTACAAATAAACTACTAAAGTGAACGTCATGAAAATATCTATAATAAGCGGCAGCCACCGCAATCCTTCTCAGAGTGAAAAAATTGGACGCTACATAAAAACACTTTTTAAAAATGAATTTCCTGATACTGATCCATTTTTATATTTATTAGCAGATAACCCTCTACCACTGTGGGATCAAAGCGTCTGGGAAGATAATGAAGAATGGATAAAACGACTTGCACCTTTAAAAGAACAATTTAGCAATAGCGATGCTTTCATTATTATTACACCGGAATGGCATGGACAAGTCCCTTCTGGATTAAAAAATCTTTTTCTGCTTTTAAGCCGCTTTGAACTGGGGCATAAACCTGCCTTTATTATTTCCATCTCATCTGGAAGTGGAGGCGCCTATCCTGTTGCAGAATTGCGCATGAGCAGCTACAAAAACAATCGTCTTTGTTATATTCCGGAACAATTAATTATACGTGATGTAGAAAAAGTTTTTAATGATCAAACAAAAGACAATGACGAAAAAGCAGATACTTATTATAAAGAACGACTTAACTGGTGTTTAAAAATATTGCTTGGTTATGCTAAAGCTTTAAAAAGCATGCGAGACGAAACAGAAATCCATAATGACAAGTTTTCTAATGGTATGTGATTTTATTATGAGATTATTAAATACTGATGTCTGACTTTAACGGCCACTACCAATACAGCAAGTACGATCAACCAAAAAAGAACAAAAATAATCATTGACTGTTTGGCTTTCTTTTTTTCATACCATGTTCTGGGTTTTATCCCTTTAAATAAAAATGCAATGTTTGATGCAAGATTAACGCAAACAATATTCACGGCAAGTAATAATGCGGCACCTAATGCATACTGATAATGACCAGAACCCAACATAAGCCCCAACGTTGCGGTCGGCGGTAATATTGCAACCGCAACCATTACTCCAACTAACGAATTCGACCAACCCGCAGTTAAAGATAATACCGCAGCTGCTCCAGATACCAGTGCGAGCACAATACCATCCATGCCAACATCGGTTCTCATCATCAATTCATGGCTATCAAAATTTAACGGCCAAACAAAACCGATTAAAATAGATAGTCCTAATGCAGTAAATAATCCTGCAATATTTGATTTTAATGCTATCCAGAGTAACTTGCCTTCCCCCAAAGTAGTGGCAAAAGCTAATGCCATATTAGGACCCAGCAAAGGTGCAATGACCATTGCACCAATAACGACAGCAACGTTGTCTTTCAGCAATCCAATAGCGGCAACAATCGTTGACATGATAACCATATACATAAAATTGTTATCGAGTTTTGCGCCGGCAACTATTTTTTGATATAGCTCTTCTCTGCTACGTGTAACACTATTTTGTTTTTCCTCATCCGGATTATCTTCTTCTAAACGCGGTAATGTTGCTTCAACGGGTAAAACTAATATGCGCGTATTATCCACTGTTGTTAATAAAGATTGCAGCGCATCCATTACCGTTTGTTGTTTTTCCGGGCGAACCAGTAATCGAGTACTACAACGACCGTCTTCATCATTATGGCCCACCCATATATCAACGATTTCCTGTTGTGCGGCAATACCACGTAACGTATCGACATGCCCCTGATCCGTAATAACTTCAATAATACGCATTCAACATTTTACTCTTTGTAACGGTGCTTCTACTTCATTACGCTTTTCTTTGCCTGATAACAATTCAATTAATGCCAGGGTAAAATCTATTGCCGTACCTGGACCTCTTGAAGTAATAACATTTCCATCAATCACCACGGCCTTTTCTTCGTAAGTCATATTATTAACAGGAAATTTGTCGAGAGCCCCCGGAAAACTCGTAGCATGTTTGCCTTCTAATAATCCTGCTGTTGCTAATACTCTCGGTGCAGCACAAATAGCGGCAGTATATTTATTATGCAACGCCATCTTTTTAACTAATATCTGGATACGCTTATCATTATTCAGATGATCCGCGCCAGGCAAGCCACCCGGTAATACAATCATATCAAAATCATCTTCTAATACATCATCCAACTGTTTATCAGGCACCATCTTCATGCCACGGCTGGCTATTACAACCTGGTTATCAAGCCCTGCGGTAACAACATTAATACCGGCACGTGTTAATAAATCAGTAATAGTAACCGCTTCAAGTTCTTCACAACCTTGTGCTAATGGAACAAGTACTAAAGGAATACGATCTAATGGTGTACGGGCTTTTTCCATAACGCGAGTTTTCTTTGTTGTTGTAACATTATCAATTCAGAGACTGGCACAAGCTTTATACCTTCACTCTCCAGTTTTGGTAACCATTCCTCTAATACCGATAAGGTCATTTTTTTGGGATGTGCAATTGCTAAAGCAGTTCCGTTGCGCTGTGCTTTTGCAATCAATTTTGCAAGTTGTTTTTGAATAAAAAGTTTCGAATTTTCATGATCAATAAAAATATCTCGCTGAATACTTTGCAGACCTTCAGCACGAGCCACTTTTAATGCAACACTGTTACTTGTTGTTCTACTATCAACAAAAAACAAATTCTTTTCAGATGCAACCTCATGCATTAACCGCTTCATCCAAAGTTGACTTTTGGTTAACAAGCTACCCATGTGATTGTTAAACCCACTAACATAAGGGATTGAATTAATATTTGATTCTAATACTTTAATGAATTTTTTCTCTGTCATACATTCGGTTAATCCTCCTGGCCCTAATTTTTTTCCTCCTTCGGCTTCCATTGGTAAATGCAGCATCACCTCTTTATTTTGTTCATGGACAAGTTGTGATAACTGATTAACATGAGGGGCATGTGGCAAAAATGAATAGGTTATTGCACCTTGCAAATTAACTGCGCGGTAACCGGATTTTAAACGGTAGCCCATATCATCAATAATAATGCTGATAGCTGGCTGGCTATAATTGTGGTTGCTTATAACAGGAGTAAGCGGGAGGTCATTAGCCTGCACCATTGATATTACAAATGGATACAGGCTAATAAATAAATAACGAAATCTATTCAGAACATATTGATTTCGTTTTAACACTTTAATTATGCCGGAAATTACTGTTGTAATTGTTTAACCAGGCTAATGCCTTTTAATAAATTTAAAGCTTCATATAAAGCATAATCTTCTTTGGCTAAAACCATCTTTTCTTTCATGTCCTTGCTATCTTTTATTCCATTATTGTTTTCTTCATCTGCATCTCCATTTTTCAAATGACCAGATAAATCTTTTTCTTTGGTTGGTTTAAAACCATTATCTTCTCTTTTCGATACTTTCACATCATCCAGCACTATATCTGGCGTAATACCTTTTGCCTGAATAGAGGTGCCATTCGGCGTATAATAACGTGCTGTTGTTAATTTAAGTGCACTGCCATTACCTAAAGGAACAACTGTTTGTACCGATGCTTTACCGAACGATAACGTTCCCATAATTATGGCGCGCTTGTGATCCTGTAAAGCACCCGCAACAATTTCGGAAGCCGAAGCAGAACCACCATTAATTAAAACAACAATGGGGGCCTCATTAATCAAATCCATACCTTTTGCGCTGTAGGTCGTTGTATTTGATTTATCACGGCCTTTAATACTAACAACAATACCTTCTTCTAAAAATGCATCTGAAACTTCAACAGCCGCACTTAATAATCCACCCGGGTTATTGCGTAAATCCAGCACTAATCCTTTAAGCTTTTTGTTATTAGCTTTTTTCAGTTTGGAAATAGCTTTACGTAAATCGGCACCTGTGCGTTCCTGAAAAGCTGAAACTCGAATATAACCAAAACCTTTTGCTAACGTTTTACTACGTACACTTTGAATTTTAATAATCGCGCGAGTTATCTTTATCTTAAGAGGTTTATCTGTGCCTTCACGGACTATCGTCAAAAGGATATCTGTTTTAGGCTTGCCGCGCATAATACTAACTGCATCTTCCAGACTCATGCCCTTAACGTTCTTTTTATCCAGACGAATAATTAAATCACCTGACTTAACACCCGCTCTTTCTGCTGGTGTATCATCAATAGGAGAAATAACGTTTACAAAGCCATCTTTCATTCCAACGACGATTCCCAATCCACCAAATTCTCCACTGGTGCCTTCGCGTAAATCTGTAAATGCTTTTTTATCTAAATAAGCTGAATGAGGATCTAAACCACTAAGTAATCCACGGATAGCGTTTTCCAGTAACTCCTTATCTTCAACTTCCTCAACATAATTTTGTTTAATTTTTCCAAAGACTTCACTCAAAGAACGAATATCTTTCAGAGGAATTGATTGTGCAGAAGATGCCGAATTTTGTTTATCCGCTAAAACGCCTTGCCCCACCGCTAACATGACGCCTAGCAGCAGTCCTAAACCAAGAATAAGAGTATTACGTGTCATGCTTTTCATTTACTGTCCTTTATCCTAAAACTAACCATTAGCACCCTGTTCGAATGCTTTTTGCCAAAGTATCACATTACCTTATTGATTTTAAAGTAAAATCAATAACTTGCTGCACAAATGGCAGTAATTTTCTCAAAAATTGCTGTCATTGCGAGAAAGAACTGAAAAATAAACATTATTCAGTTCTGACGTGGCAATCTCATGATGACCGCCACATAACTAAAGATTGCTTCATTTCACCCACAATGACAGAAAAAGTAATATATAAAAAGTATTAACCCCGGCACCATTTAACCGGATTACTCGGCTGTCCTTTAACCCGTATTTCAAAATACAGAGCACTTTTCAACTGTCCACCGCTTCGACCCACGCTCGCTATAACCTCACCTTCTTCAACCCAGTCACCTGTCTCTTTATATAGTGCCTGATTGTAGCCATACAAGGTCATATAACCATCACCATGATCAATAATAAGCAACATTCCATAACCACGTAACCAGTCAGCATAAGCAACTCGACCGTGTGAGATAGCTTTCACTTCTTGGCCTTCAGCGCTGGGAATGAGCACACCATTCCACTTAATATTAGCGGCCTGGCGAGACTTACCAAAAAGGCGTTTAACTTTTCCCTTAACTGGCCATTTTAACCGGCCACGTCGCTTACCAAAGGTTTCACGTTTATCTATTTCCGTTAACATCGAAGGCATAATGTTACGAATTTCTTTTAATAGTTGCTGCAATAACTGCTCATCAGCAACAAATTTTTTCAAGCGGCTACCCTGTTCAGCAATGTCTTTTTCCATTGCTTTTACAATGCTGGAGCGATCAATAAAATCTTCTTCTAATTTTTGTTTTTCAACTTGCTGTTGCTTACGCGATACTTTTAATTCTTTTGTTTTAATTTTTACCTGTCTGGAAAGAAGATCAAGTTTTTCAATAGTAACAACGGCTTCATCAATATGATGACTGCGAGCTTTATGAAAATAATCGTAATAAGTCAGTGTTCTACCAATTGCAGCAGGGTTCTCCTGGTTAAGAAGTAACTTAAGATATTCCTGGTGACCAATCATATAGGCTGCCCGGATTTGCTGGCTTAAAATATTACGCTGGCTGGCAAGTTTATTGCGGGTTTTTTGTTGTCGTTTTTTTAATTTTTTTAATTCGCGTTTTTGTTTACGCAAATGATGATTTATTTTTTTTAATACATAAGCACGTTCGCCTATACGTACTTCTATATCTTTTAAAAATTTCGTTGCCGAATTTTTTTCTTCTTGTTTTTGTTCGATTTTCTGGCGTAGTTCACTCATACGCTCGCGTAATTTTTCAAGCTCTTGTTTTTTTTCCTGACGTTGTTCTTCGCTTAAACTTGAATCAAAGTCATCGTCGAAATCAGCATATATAGAAGGACTAAAAAAAAGAAAAAGAATGAAGTAAATAATTCCCCTGAATGATGTTATTCTTTCAGAGGTAAGCAACACTAAATAAGGCTCGGTTGATTTTCATCTTCACGCGGCCCCACTAAAGAACGCCCTGTCATTTCAGCTGGTTGTTCAAGCCCCATTAAATAAAGCATGGTCGGTGCTACATCAGATAACGCGCCCGTGCTTTCCATTTTTGCATCTCGGCCATAGTAAACAAACGGCACCGGGTTTGTTGTATGTGCAGTATGGGGTTGTCCGGTTTCTTTATTAAACATCATTTCAGCATTGCCGTGATCAGCAGTAACTAACATCTCACCTCCCGCCTTTTCAATCGAAACAAGTAAGCGTGCTAAACAATCATCAAGAGTTTCAATCGCCTTTACTGCAGCATCAAAATTTCCACTGTGCCCAACCATATCTGCGTTAGCATAATTGCAAATAATGACATCATATTTGCCACCTTCCATCGCTTCGACCATATGATCAGTTAACTTAATCGCATTCATCTCCGGTTGTTGATCATACGTTGCAACATCCGGTGACGGCACCAAAATTCGTTCTTCAAATTCAAACGGTTCTTCACGACCACCATTAAAGAAAAAAGTCACATGAGCATATTTTTCTGTTTCAGCAATACGCAATTGATGCATACCCAGCTGTGAAATGTAATCGCCAAAAACATTCGTTAAACGTTCGGCAGGATAAGCAACCGGAATATCATATTCAGAGTGATATTCTGTAAGACTGGTAAAACTACCCAGCTTTGGTACTCGTCCACGCTCAAAAGCATCAAAATCTTCTTCAATAAAGGGACGGGTAATTTGACGTGCACGATCTGAACGATAATTCATAAAAATGATCACATCGCCATCTTCTACTGTGACTGCTTTTCCATCTTCAGGCACAATTGCTGTTGCTTTAACAAATTCATCGGTCTCATCACGCTCATAGGCATTTTCTAATGCCGCCAAAGCGGATTCAGCCTGAAACTCACCTTTACCATCAGTAATTAATTCATATGCACTCTGAATTCGAGGCCAACGGTGATCCCGATCCATTGCGTAATAACGACCAATAATTGAAGCAAAACGTCCATGCCCCAATTCAGTAAATTTTTCCTGCATTGCCTCAATTGAGGCTTCAGCACTTTTGGGAGCGGTATCACGACCATCAAGAAAAGCATGTAAATAAACATTTTCTACACCCTGATCAACCGCAAGCTGGCACATAGCATGAATATGCTGCTCATGACTGTGTACACCTCCGGGTGACAATAAGCCCAGAATATGAACAGCTTTGTTATTTTCTTTCGCAATCGCGACTGATTCTATTAAGGTATCGTTGCTAAAAAATGAGCCCGTTTTTATCGAACGACTAACACGGGTATATTCCTGGTAAACCACCCGCCCGGCACCAAGGTTTAAATGACCCACTTCTGAGTTACCCATTTGCTCTGCAGGCAGGCCAACTTCAGCCCCAGAACCCTTTATATAAGTATGTGGATTCTCTTTCCACAGCTTATCCCAGGTTGGCTTGTGTGCTGAGGCAATCGCATTGCCTTCAATTTCTTCAGAATGACCAAAACCATCCAGAATGACTAAAACAATTGGCTTTAAATTCAATGACATAGCTATATATTTACTTTTTACCACAAATTATATTTTAGACTAAATCTAAAATTAGTCTGATTAATCCGCTAGGATACCGATTTTGCGGCATGAATAGAAGAATTCACTTAAATATTAATTTACCCTTCTCAAACGGTAGATTATTGTATAATGTTTTATTAATAAAGAGCAGACTATGTATTGTTAATTAACAGTGTTTAAGCCTATTATAAAACCGTATTAAATTTGGGGATTCCAGCAATGGATGGATTAGCTATGACAGAAACTACAATGCCATCATTAATTACAAAGGATGAAGATATTGAACGCGCATCACGCTCGCTCAAAGCAATGTCACATCCTTTACGATTGAAAATACTTTGTACTCTTGGTGACCAGGAAATCAGTGTTCAGGATATTGTTGAACATGTGGGTACTTCACAAAGTAATATTTCACAGCATCTTGCTATCTTACGTGATAAAGGTATTCTTTTTTCACGTAAAGATGCCAACCGCGTGTATTACAAAGTGGGTGACGCCAGAACTTTAAAATTAATTGATATGATGCGTGAAGTTTTCTGTACATCTGAACTTTAAATAAATTTTAATGCCCATATGATAAGGGCATTCTTTTCAATATTAACTTCATTACATTTAAGGTATAACTATGTCTATTACTCGTAAAATTCGCATTATGGCAGGCTTTGTTGTTTTGCTTTCATTAGCTCTGGGTGTCGAAGCAAGCCCAATTTTTCAAAATGTTAACTGGTTATGGTTAACAACCTTCGCAGGTTTTAACTTGTTTCAAAGTGGGATTACCGGCTTTTGTTTGCCTGAAATTATTTTAAAGAAAATGGGTAAAGACTGCGAATCTTGCTCTTAAATTTTCCTTTTATTCTAAAACACATTGCCCGTGGTTGTTTCGCAATCACGGGTTTTTAATTAAAGATTAATAACACTCAAAGCTCAAAATATCATGGATCAACTTATTACCTTTACCAGCAATAACACTATTCTTGTCGTTGCTATTATTCTTGTTTCACTCATGCTGATTCACAACCTGGTCGGTGAAAAACTTCGTGGCTACAGTTCTATCTCACCGGCCCAAAGTACACAAATGATTAATCATGATGATGCATTAATTCTTGATGTTCGCGAAAACAATGAATATAGTTCTGGTCACATTATTAATTCCTTGCATATTCCTCTTTCAACTTTAACAACACGATTAGGGGATCTTGAAAAATACAAAGCTAAAGCGGTCATTATCGCCTGCCGCTCTGGTAATCGCTCATCACAGGCCTGTACAAAATTAAAGAAAGAAGGTTTTGAACAGGTTTTCAATTTAAGTGGTGGAGTAATGGCATGGGAAAGCGCCAACTTACCGTTAGTAAAGAAATAGATTTAAAGATAATAAACAGATTATAAAACACCATTAATATTTAATAAAATTGATAGAGAATATTTGTTATGACCAAAGTTGAAATTTTCTGCACCCCTTTTTGTCCTTACTGCATTCGTGCTAAAAAATTACTCGAACATAAAAATGTAGAATATGAAGAAATTCGTGTTGATCAAGAACCAGAACGCCATGATGAAATGATCGCACGCAGTAAACGTACTTCCGTTCCACAAATCTTTATTGATGATTATCATGTTGGTGGTTGTGATGATTTATTTGATCTTGAAGCTGAAGGCACTCTTGATTCACGTTTGGGCTTATAAGTGAACTAAGTTGACCATGAGCGAAAACCTGCATATCGTTTGTCCTTTTTGCGATAGCATCAACCGTCTTCCGGCTGAAAAACTTTCTGCCAATGATTCAAAGGTTAAGTGCGGTAAATGCAAAAAACCATTGTTTACTGGTGAAGTACTGGAACTAAATTCTGGCAATTTCAACAAACATATAACACGTAATGATATACCTATGCTGGTTGATTTTTGGGCGCCGTGGTGTGGTCCCTGCAAAATGATGGCACCAGTTTTTGTCCAGGCAGCGCAACAATTACAACCCGGGATCCGCGTTGCCAAAATTAACACTGAAGCAGAACAACAACTTGCAGCACAGTTTCAAATACGTAGCATTCCTACCCTTGCTATATTTAAAAATGGAAAAGAAATAATCCGCACAGCGGGTGCGATGGATTTACAAAATCTCATTACCTGGGTTAAGCAAAATACAGCTTAAAATAGCTATTTAATTCAAACCTATTTCGACGCGGGAACAATCATGCCTGATACAAAAGAAACAACTAAAGAACAAGCCAACAACAATAGCGAACCTCATTTCTCGATTGAAAAACTTTATTTAAAAGATGTTTCGTTTGAATCACCCGGTGCACCGGCTGTTTTTACCGATGACTGGAGCCCTGAAATTAATATGGAACTTAATTCACAAGGAAAGCCCATTGATGATAATGTTTATGAGGTCGAATTAAGCATTACCGTTACTGCAAAAAATAAAGATAAAACCAGTTTTTTAGTCGAAATTAAACAATGCGGAATTTTTTCTATCAATGGTATGGATGAAACAAATTTAAACGGTATGTTAGGTAGCTTTTGCCCTAATATTTTATTTCCTTATGCACGTGAGGCTATCTCTGATCTTGTGACTAAAGGTGGTTTTCCTCAATTATTGCTGGCACCGGTTAATTTTGATGCAATATATTCTCAACACATACAAAATAGTGAAGGTGAAACAATTAACTAAGCCATGAGCATTAATAACTCTCAAGCAATCGCTGTTTTAGGTGCCGGTTCATGGGGCACGGCACTTGCTATGCTGCTTGGACAAAATAATCATCAGGTTAATCTTTGGTCGCATAATGCTAAACACGCAACATCAATGCAAAAAACGCGTGAAAATGCTCGTTATTTACCCGGCCTGACTTTTCCTGAAACATTATCGATTAGCGCTGATCTTGAAACTACATTCAAAGATGTCACAAATATTCTTATTGTCGTACCAAGCCATGCTTTTCGACAAACGCTTGAAACAATAAAACCTTTTGTTACAAACTCACACCGCATCGCCTGGGCAACTAAAGGACTTGAAGCAAACACTTATAAACTCTTGCATCGAGTTGCACGAGAAGTATTAGGCGATAAAGTTTCACTCGCGGTTATCTCCGGCCCTACTTTTGCAAAAGAAGTCGCACAAGGTTTACCCGGTGCGGTCGCTATTGCATCAGATGATCAAAGCTTTGCTTTAGACTGGGCTCATTTATTACATAATGATCATTTCCGTGCCTATACCAGTGAAGACATGATCGGTGTTGAAATTGGTGGCGCCTGCAAAAATGTTATTGCCATCGCTGCCGGTATTGCTGATGGTATGGGATTTGGCGCTAATGCACGTGCTGCATTGATTGCCCGTGCACTGGCTGAAATATCCCGACTCGGTATTTCTCTGGGAGCAAATGCTGAAACCTTTACCGGTTTAACCGGCCTGGGTGATTTAGTGCTAACCTGTACAGATGATCAATCACGCAACCGTCGTACTGGTATTGCGCTGGGTGAAGGTAAGGATCTTGAGTCCGTTATTAAACAAATTGGGCAGGTTGTAGAAGGCGTCGCAACAGCAAAAGAAGTTGTTTCTTTAGCAAAAAAACAAAATATTGACATGCCTATTACAGAGCAGGTTTATAATGTGTTATATAAAAACACTTCTCCGCAAGACGCTGTCAATGCTTTATTTAATCGCGCTATAAAAAAAGAAATATAAAAATTAATTCAGTTTGTTTTTTACAATCTTCATAAGACTTTCAAAATTAACAGGCTTTTCAACTAAAACATCCATTCCCGCTTCAATATAACTTTTACGCTCGTCATTCATTACACTCGCAGTCATTCCTATAATAGGTGCCTGGCTTAAGTTTTTTTCTTTTATTATTTTAGTTGCCTTAATACCATTCATTACCGGCATATGTACATCCATTAAAATAACATCAACATTGTTTTCTTGCAGATAATCTACGGCCAGTTTTCCATTTTCAGCAATAATAATTTTATGGCCTTTTTCTTTTAACCATGTATTAATAGCTAAACGACTGATTTGATCATCTTCAACAAGTAAAATAGTAATTGGATTCAATGATACATTTGCTGTTACTTTCATTTCATTTGTCTTACCTTCTTCAGCAACAGGAAAGGAAAAATCCAGAATAAAATGTGAGCCTCTTCCCTCGACAGAATCAATTTTTATTTTTCCACCTAAAGCATCAATAATTTTCTTGCAAATAGGTAAGCCTAAACCAACACCCCTGTTATATATACGCGTTGGTGAAAGTTGCTGGAACGGCTCAAAAATACTATCAATTTTGTCACTTGGTATGCCCATTCCTGTATCATTTACTTCAATATGAAGATTAATATTTCTATCATCGAGCATGTTGCCATTCATGATAAAATTTATTTCACCATGAGAGGTAAACTTAACTGCATTATTAATAAGATTAATTACAACCTGTTTTAAACGAACATCATCTGTAATTAAATAAGCAGGTAATGCATCATTAATCTCAACATTAAAATGCACATCTTTTTCATCAAACAGAAACTCAGCCTGTAATAAAATATCTTCCAGAAAATCCCATAATTTAAATGTTCTGATATTTAGTTCTAACTTACCCGATTCAATTCTTGATAAATCAAGTAAATCATCAATCAAACTCATAAGAATCCCGCCAGCACGATCAATAGACTGAAGATACTCGCGTTGCTTTTCATCAAGCTCTGTTGTACGTAGAACCTGAACCAGGCTTAACATTCCATTCATCGGTGTACGAATTTCATGGCTCATATTTGCCAGGAAAAGACTTTTTGTTTTACTAGCCGCATGTGCTCCTTCTAAAGCAAAGTCCAGGTTTTTTATAACCGCAGCCAAATCATAATTTTTATTCTCTAACTGGGTCTCATAATTTTTTATCTGCGTAGTGTATACCCTGCTTAATAAACCAAAAACAAATAAACTTAAACAAGCCGTTTGGATCGCAGTATCTGAAAGCTGTAAGTCAAGATAAGCATGGGTGAAAATAATAATTAGAATAGAAATCAGAGTAAGGATATTCCCCGAGCGCTCACCCAACAACATATAGGTAAGATAAATCGCAACATAAAACCAGGCAATACGAAACTCATCATGTAATACCGTAACCAGTGCAATAGCAAAAACAAGAAGTGAAGCAAGAACCTGTGCCCAGGCAATTTTCCTGAACCATTGTTTATTTTTACGTAATATTAATATAAGGAAAGCATTGAAAAATGCATAAGTAATATTGGTTGTCGGTTGTATCTCACCAATATCCATTAAACCCACTTTACCTAAGACACCAATTAGCGCACCAAAAAACAGCGAAATCACCATAAAATAATTTAGCGTGCGAAATCTGAACTGCAGATGACTCTCTGATTCACCAAAATCAAAACCACTGCTCAGAAAATTTGAAAGAGTAAATCTATTAATTACCCTGTACCTCGTATAACATCTATGTCTATTAGAGTATAATTGTATTAAACGCTTCCTTTAAATTCCAGTTGGCGCCATGCTTCATAGACCATTAAGCTTACTGCATTCGACAAATTCAAACTACGATTAGTTGGCTGCATGGGAATACGCAACACGTGTTCCAGTCCGAGATTTTCCCTTACTTTTTCTGGCAATCCTCGTGTTTCCGGGCCAAATATAAAAACATCACCTTCTTTGAAATCTACATCATGCACGAACTGCTGCCCTTTGGTTGAAATTCCAAACATCCGATCTGGCTTCACTTTTTTTATAAACTCATCTAAAGAGTCATATTCCTGTACTGCAGCAAACTCATGGTAATCCAGCCCGGCTCGTCGAAGTTTTTTATCATCCATATCAAAACCCAGCGGATGAATAAGATGAAGCTGTGAACCCGTGTTGGCACACAAACGAATAATATTACCTGTATTAGCGGGAATTTCGGGTTCAAAAAGGACAATGTGGAACATAAATAAGCCATATATGTAAGAAAAATCAAAAACATTTTACCGCAGAGGCGCAAAGAACACAGAGTTTTAAGACATTTTAACGACAATAATCACTTTGTAGTAATCAAGATGATTTACCCCATACACTATGGCTATACTTTTCTTTGCCTTGACGTTCTTTGCGACTCTGCGGTGAAACAATCTTTTGATTTTTTGCCTGTACCTTTTGCCT
The DNA here is from genome assembly GCA_964654445.1 of uncultured Thioalkalispiraceae bacterium. Classification (GTDB taxonomy): domain Bacteria; phylum Pseudomonadota; class Gammaproteobacteria; order UBA6429; family Thiohalophilaceae; genus JAGLTQ01. The sequence goes on along the minus strand of CAZZIS010000020.1, from coordinate 19,246 downwards.
GCTTCCTTGTATCTTCTCGGATATGACTATAAAGAACAAAGGCTTACTGAAAACTGAATTCTGTGGCATGAATTTCAATACGCCACTGGTACTTTTATCTGGCTGTGTCGGTTTTGGTGAAGAATATACCCGGGTAGAAGGTTATTCGAATGAAGACGTGGGAGCCGTTTGCCTTAAAGGCACAACGGTCGAACCTCGCCTTGGCAACAAACCACACCGAGTTTATGAAACACCCATGGGAATGTTAAATGCCATTGGTTTGCAAAATCCAGGTGCAGATCACGTTATTAATAAAATCCTACCCGAGCTACCGCTCAATGAAACTCGTTTTATTGCCAATTTATCCGGCTCAACTATTGAAGATTATGCCGAAATTGCTCGTCTTTTCGACGATACAGATATTGATGCGGTGGAAATCAATATTTCCTGCCCAAATGTTAAATGTGGCGGAATGGCCTTTGGCAATGATCCTGAAATGTCTGCCCGGGTCGTTGAAGTCTGTCGTAAAGCAACAAGCAAACCCATTATTACCAAACTTTCTCCCAACCAAACTGATATAGCTGAAAATGCGCGACGCTGTATTGAAGCAGGTACCGATGGTTTTGCTGTTATTAATACTATGATGGGTATGGCCATTGATATTGAGTCTCGCACACCGATCATTGGTAATAATCAAGGCGGCTTATCAGGCCCCGCAATTAAGCCCATTGCTTTACTTAAAGTACACCAGGTTTCGCAAGTCTGCCGTGAACACAATATTCCCATAATTGGTCAGGGTGGCATTACCACTGCAGAAGATGCCATCGAATTTTTGATCGCTGGCGCAACAGGTATAGGAATTGGCACAGCCCTCTTTTATGATCCGTTAATTTGTAAAAAAATTAATCTTGGTATTACAGACTATTTACAAAAACATAAATTGAAGAATGTCTCTGAATTAATAGGAACATTATCACTAAACACCTAATTTACTTAATAAATTTAAATAAAAGCCGATATAGGTGATAATAAATTATTAATTCTTCCGGTTAATGATTATTTACACAAGGCAGATAAAAATTAAGTATATTTATTTTAATGGCAGGAAGCTCATAATTAGAACAACGCAAGAAGCGTTGTCGAGGAGCCTATATGGCGGCCACCGCACCACGTAAAAAAATTCGACTAGGTGATTTATTGGTTGAAAAAGGTCTCATTACTGAAGACCAGCTCATGCAATCACTGGCAGCTCAAAAGAAAACCGGACAAAAACTTGGACGAACATTAATTTCAAACGGCCTGGTTACCGAAGAACAAATGCTGGAACTGTTATCTACTCAGCTACAAGTTCCGTTCATTGATCTCAAACAATATAATTATGACTCTAAAACCATTCAGATTATTCCTGAAACCCTGGCGCGTCGTTATCGTGCTATTTCCCTGAAAAAAAATCCTGATGGCAGCCTGCTTGTTGGAATGGCTGATCCGACTGATATTTTTGCCTACGATGAATTATCTAAGCAACTCAAATGCCATTTACATCTTGCGGTAGTACGTGAATCTGAAGTTTTATCTACCATTGATATGGTTTATCGTCGTACCGCCGAGATAAGCAATCTGGCAGAAGAACTCGGTGATGAACTCGCTGAAACGGATATTGATTTACAGGAACTGGTTCAAGGCGAAGATGTTGCTAATGCACCCGTTGTAAAACTTTTACAATCCATTTTTGAAGATGCGGTACAAATCTGTGCATCAGATATTCACATTGAACCGGATGAAAGCGTACTACGTATTCGCACCCGGGTTGACGGTGTCTTGCAAGAACAGGTGATGAAAGAAAAGCGCATTGCCAGTGCCCTGGTCTCGCGTTTAAAATTGATGGCTGGTTTAAATATTTCTGAACGTCGTATTCCACAAGATGGACGCTTTAATATTCGGGTTCGTGACCGAAGCATTGATGTGCGTCTTTCAACCATGCCTATTCAAAATGGTGAATCCGTTGTTATGCGTTTACTTGATCAATCTGGTAGTGCCCTGGTTCTTGATCAGCTTGGTATGAATAAAGATTTACTGGAACACTTTAGAAAAAATATTCATCGTCCCCATGGCATGATTCTGGTTACCGGCCCAACCGGCAGTGGTAAAACAACAACTCTATACGCTGCGCTATCTGAATTAAATAAAGCAGAAAAGAAAATTATAACGGTTGAAGATCCAGTGGAATATCGTTTACCACGAATCAACCAGGTACAGGTCAATACAAAAATTGGTTTAACCTTTGCGACTGTTCTTCGTTCTGCATTACGGCAAGATCCTGATATCATCCTGGTAGGTGAAATGCGTGATCAGGAAACAACCTCGATTGGCTTACGCGCTTCAATTACCGGCCACATGGTTTTATCTACTTTGCATACCAATGATGCTATCTCTACCGTAAACCGTTTAATCGATATGGGTGCTGAAGGTTTCCTCGTTGCAACTGCCTTGCGTGCGGTATTGGCACAGCGTTTGGTGAGAAAAATCTGTAAAAGTTGTAAGACAGAATATACACCGGAAAAACAAGAAACAGTCTGGTTATATAATTTACTGGGTGAAAATGCTGAAAACACGAAATTTTATCATGGTGCTGGCTGCCCACACTGTAATAATACCGGTTATAGTGGTCGTATTGGTGTATTTGAATTTCTGGAAATAGATGACACCCTGGCTGATGATTTACGCCGCGAAGATTCTGCCGCGTTTGCCAAACATGCCAAAGCCAGTCCTAACTTCCGACCTTTCTCAAGACACGCCATGGAATATGCAACACAAGGTGTCACATCACTTGAAGAAGTCATACGAGTAACGGGCATGGTTGAAGAAGATCTTGATGACCCTGATTTTCAACTTGAAGACCAATTTAATACTTAACCTTAATATATTTAACTACAATATATTTAACTACAATATACTTAACGACAAAATAAACTATGCCCTTTTTTCAATACACAGGTCGCAATAACCAAGGACAAGCCGTTAATGGTGATCTTGAAGCCAACTCTGCCGATGCGGTAGCAACGCAACTTTTAAACACCGGCATTACCCCCGTTAATATTACTCCAGCTGAAGCAGAAGAAAAAATAAACACAGGTGGTATTTTAAATTTTGATTTTAGTAAAAATAAAAAACCAACACTTGATGATTTAGTCCTGTTTTCAAGGCAAATGTACACCCTTATGAAGGCGGGTGTACCAATAATTCGTTCAATCACCGGCCTGGCAGAAACTACACGAAATCAGGTTTTACAAAAAACTTTACATACTATTCGCCTTGAAATTGAAGGTGGCCATGAACTCTCAACTGCATTAGCGCAACATCCTGATATTTTTTCACACTTATTTATTAGCATGGTACAGGTGGGTGAAAATACCGGTAATCTTGATGATGTTTTTTTACAAATATCCGGCTATCTTGATCGAGAAAAAGAAACCCGAAATCAAATCAAAGCTGCGATGCGGTATCCAACCTTTGTCCTTATTACTATTACAGTCGCGATGTTTATTATTAATATGTGGGTTATCCCAACCTTCGCTAAAGTTTTTGCTGGCTTCAATGCAGAGCTACCTTTACCTACACGTATCTTACTGGGCATTTCTGAATTTACCGTAAATTACTGGTATTTCATTGTTGGTATTTTGATAATTATTTTCTTTTCTTTCCGCTACTACATAAAAACTGAAAATGGACACTGGCAATGGGATCGTTTTGTCACACGTGTTCCCATTATCGGTAGTATTGTTTTGCGTGCAACACTGGCACGCTTTGCCCGTTCATTTTCAATGTCATTAAGAGCAGGTGTACCATTGGTTACAGGACTGACTCTTGTGTCCCGTGCCGTTGATAATATTTTTGTTGGTGGGCATATCGCTGATATGCGCAATGGTATTGAACGCGGCGATACTCTGACTCGAACAGCTGCTGCTACTGAAATGTTTACTCCTCTTATTATTCAGATGCTCACAGTCGGCGAAGAAACAGGTAATGTTGATGACATGCTGGAAGAAGTAGCAGACTTTTATGATCGTGAAGTTGATTATGATGTTAAAAATCTCACCAGCGCAATCGAACCCATACTGATTGTTTTTATTGGTGCCATGGTGCTTGTGCTTGCCTTGGGTGTATTCTTGCCAATGTGGGATTTAGCTGGCGTAGCACAAGGAAAATAAGTTGCAAAAGAACTTTATTAACAATCATAAACAACACGGATTTACCATACTTGAGCTTGTTGTGGTTATTATTATTATTTCTATACTTGGTTTATTTGCGATTGATCGTATGCTTGCGATTCGTATTGCAGCAGAGCAAGCTTCCGTTAAACAGCTTGTCGGCACAATTAAAAGTGCTTTAGGCCTTGAGGTTGCACGACTTGCACTTGCTGGAAATATGACTGCAGTTGCAAAGCTGGACAAAACAAACCCTTCACGCTTACTTTCACAGACACCTAACAATTATCTTGGCGAAAAAGAGAATGATAATCACATTATTGAACCGGGTGTTTGGTATTTTAATAAAAAACAAAAAACACTCATCTACAATGTTATTTATAACGAAAACTTTAAAACAACATTAAAAGGTTTGCCTCGTATCCGATATCAAATAAAACTTGTTTATAATGATCGAAATAGAAATAAACGTTTTGATATTCGCTACGACAGTATTGCCGGGCTTGATCTTCTCCCGCTTGAAAAATTTAGCTGGAAAACAAATATTAAGGATAAATTATGAAAACTGAGGTTTTATTATGAATGCCATGCTTTCAGAAATATTTTTTGATGCGAGCTATCTATTTATTATCGTCGGCACATTTATCGCACTTATTTTTGGTCTGGGCTTAATATTTGCACCGGCCATAACATTAAAATTTAACGAAAAAATTAATACTCGCATTTCACTGAGAGAAAAAACTAAATCAATTGAAACCCCTATTAAATCTGAGCCAATTTTTTATAAATATGCCAGGGTAAGTGGCGCGATTCTGGTCATTGGTTCTTTATTTGTACTTTATACCCTGGCTACATTTAATGCATATACCCTTATCCCGTACTTACCTAAAAGTATTTCTCCACCGGCATGGGACTGGTTAATACAAGCAGGGCAGATTTTCTTTTTTATCGCCTGTTCTTTTATCCTGATATTTGGCCTCATTATTTTTATTCGTCCCAGCCAAATAAAAAATTTTGAACAAGCTGCAAACCACTGGATTTCTACACGCAAACATTTATCAAAAATGAGTGATGACATTAATATGGCTAATAAGTTAGTAAACACTTACCCACGCATTATTGGCAGTTTTGTTACAATTTTTTCACTCATTGTCTTATTTTTTCTTTTGCCTGAGCTTTGACCTTTTTCATTGTATGTAGATCAGTTGTAGATAATATGTTGGCTCCGCTGCGCTTGAGCCAACCTACGGTCAGGTTACAGCCAAAATCAACAAAAATATCAAGGTTTTCCCTTATCTGCCGATAAACTCTTTTGACTTTGTGCATAATATGCACTATTTTTACTTTAAGTGTCGATTCTAAGTTATTGATTCTTCACTTTTTCATCTGTTAGCGCTGCTGCGGCAGCATAACTTAATTTTTAACAGCTGCGGCTGTTTTAACAGATTTTGGAGAAAAACATGAAAAAATCTCAATCCGGTTTTACGTTAGTAGAACTCGTTGTTGTCATCCTGGTTTTAGGTATTCTTTCGGCTACTGCTTTACCGCGTTTTATGAATGTTAATAATCAGGCTAATTCTGCAGCCGTCTCCGGTGCCGGCGGTGGTTTTGGTGCAGGCGTTGTATTAGCCCGTGCTCAATGGATTGCAAATAATCAAGCAGGTGCACAAGCTGCCGTGGCAAATTTTGGCGCCGGCAATGTTGCGGTAAATGCTTCTGGGTGGCCAACCAACACTGGCGGTGCAATCAGTCCATTAGACACAGAAGCTGAATGTGTACAAGTTTGGAATGGCATTATGCAAAACCCTCCACTTGTAGACCAAGACGCAAATGCAAATGCAAATGCAGCTTATGAAGCGACGGTAGCTGCAGGAGCCAATGCAACTGACCAAAGGTGTACATATACATATCAAGCAGTGCCTACTATGAGCATTACATATGACTCATTTAATGGCACCATTGTAGTTGATAATGTTATCTAATAAATGATAGTAATGCTGCTACCTTTCACATTGTAGGGTAGCAGCATAATTATTAATATGTATAAACTTTAAACAAACTTAATCGGCATATGGTCATGAATAATGAGCATAATTAATATACTGCCAAAACAAAATTTTTCCCTACGTTATTTTTCAGGTTTTACATTAGTAGAGCTCATCGTTGTTATTTTAATCACTGGTATTCTTTCCATTTCAATTGCACCCCGTTTTTTTGGCGTAGCAAGCTACGAAAATCGACAAGCCATCGATGAATTACTCTCTGCGTTACGTTATTCACAACAAATGGCAATGGCTCGTGGTGGTGGAATTCAGCTTATTTTAACGGCAAACAATTTTACTGTTCAACTTTCTGGCGGAACTAATTTACGCAGCCCTGATGGCCTTATTCCTTACACGAAAAATTTTCCAGATAATATAAATCCAACTCCTGACACAGTAAGATTTAATGCTTTAGGTCAACCTGTTACTGCCGCAGGTACTCCTCTTATAATTGACACGACATTGAGCATTAACGCGACAAATACCATTACCATAAGAGCGAATACGGGTTATGCAACTTCACCTTAATTATAACAGGAATCAATCTGGTATCAGCCTTATTGAACTGGTTATTTTTATTGTGATTCTTTCTGTTGCATTAACCGGTATTACTTTAATCTACATCAATACTACTCGTTATAGTGCTGATCCTATGGTGCGTATTCGTAGCATTGAACTTGCGCAATCAACCCTGGAAGAAATTCTTTTAAAAGCTTATGACGATAACACCCCGGTGGGTGGAGGCTGTGTTCGTTTTGCTACCAATAGTCGTTGCCCTGCAGGTGCCCCCCCTAATCCTGATGCTGCAACAGAAGCTTTTGGATTGAATGCAGAAGCAGGAGAAACAAATAGATCACTGTTTGATGATGTTGATGACTATAACAATCAGCTTTATTGTGGAGATAATGTCGTACCTGCTAACACAGCATGTCCCGCTTTAGTTTGCCAGGGCATGCAAGATGAATCAGATAATGATATTTCGCCTGAATACTCTGGTTTTTCTGTTTGCGTTCAAGTTAACTTTGCCGGGAACGAATTAAACTCTGTTACTCCGGGTACAGGCACTAATGTATTAGCTAATGATGCAAAACGAATTGATGTTATTGTGACTGACCCACTTAATTCAAGAATAAATTTATCTGCATATCGGTTAAATTTTTAATGAGCCCTAAAAAAATACTGTCATTGCGACATGCACACGGAAGTGCAATGGTAGGGCAACGCAGGAGCACAGTACAAAATGACAGCGGCAATCTCCAGCTACGGAGCTCTCATTATGAGGTTGCCGCGCCATAAAAACATGGCTCGCAATGTCGAAAAATATTTAATCATTGGTATCTAATTTGAAATTTTCTAACAAACAATCCGGTTTTACTCTTGTCGAGATCATCATAGTAATTGCAATTATCGGTATTATTGGTGGTCTGTCCACACTCATTATTGGACGTTCTTTAGATTCATATGCTGCATTGGAACGCCGTGAAAAGTTACAAACCTCAATTCGTCTTGCAGTTGAACGCATTTCACGCGAACTACGAAATGCTTTGCCAAATAGTATTTGTGTTAATAATGGCGGAGCATGTATCAATGGCTCAGGATCACAATTTTATTTTATACCTGTAAAAGATTCCGGGCGATATCAGGACAGGCCAGGGATTTATACTTCTCCACCACCTATACAACGTAGTCGGCTTCCGGTAATCCCTCAAAGCAGTAATCGTTTTGATGTGTTATCAACTAATGTTGCGAATCCACTTGATGCTGTCGTTGGTGATAGAGTCGCTGTCTATAATATCAACAATATCAATATTTATATTCCAGGGAATACTATTCGCCATCCAATTAGCGCTATAGTCCCAATTGATATAGATGGTGATGCTAACCCCGATACAATTCAAATACAATTTGCTGTAAATGAAAGCTTTGCTAACCATTCGCCCTCACAACGTTTTCATATCATCGACAATACACAACAGGTTACTTTATTCTCATTAGTCGGCAACCAGCTATTTCGTGATACAACAACACTTAACGCGCCCATTGCTACTGTAGACCCCAAATTACTCATGCAAAATATCCAGGCCTGCACATTTACCTTTACCCCTGGAACTCAACAGCGAGCGGGCTTATTGCGAATTAATATCACCGTTGCTGAACAAGGTGAAACTATACAGGTCATACATGATGCTCATGTCTATAACACACCATAACCTTAAAAAACAAACTGGCGTATCGATAGTAACCGCTATTTTTTTAGTTGTTATCCTTGCTTTAATGGGTACAGGAATGGTGAGTATATTAACGACCAGTCAACAATCAATTAGCCAGGAAATCACTTCTGCCAAAACCTATATGGCAGCTCGTTCATGCTTGCAGTGGGGCATGTACCAGTCGATATTTGACACGGATCCCTGGAGTAATGATCCTTATGTTCTCAATTTTAATAATGCGGGATTAATAAATACACGATGTATTAACACCAGATTTGAAGTAGTAACTAATGATGGTTTAAGGTTTTTTAACATCACGACAACAGCAAACTATGGTGCTGCCGCAGATCCAGAATTTAGTCAGCGCACCATGCGCCTGCAATTTCAAAACTAATCATTATTTAACAATATGCAATCACTATTTACTATATTAAATCATATAAAAACTAGTCTATTATTTAGTTCTTTTTTTCTTATTAGTTTAACCTCAGCATTATTTTATACCGGTAATAACGTCTGGTTATTTACAAGCAGTTATATTCTAATCGTTTTAAGTCTTGCCCTTGTTTTAAAGCAGCGATTTTATTCATCAATCAATATTTCAATAAATGGTATATTAATTTCTGCAATTTTATTATTAATATGGTTTGCAATCTCTATTTTTCCCAGTCAAATAAAATACCTGAGCTTATATAACTTTTTCTGGGTCGGCAGTTTAGTTATTATTTTTTTAATTTTTTCGTTTAATGAAAATAAAGATAACATCTGGACTCTTATATGGCCCGGAATTTTAGTTCTCGTTACCCTTTGGGCCATTTATGGCTTAGTTCAATACTATTATTTACATGTCCCAGCAAATGCCACCTTTCTCAACAGAAATTCACTTGCCGCCTTAATCAATCTGGCTTTAATTCCTGCATCCGGCTATTTTTTATTAAATGAAAAAGAACGGCCATGGAAAAAACTTAACAATAAATTTTTAGCAAGTATCTTAATTGTTCTATTTCTTAGCATTTTTATTATAACCAGTCGTGGAGCCTCTTTAAGTTTAGGGTTAGGCTTTATGATCCTATTAATACTATTAAGAAAACATGTCGATAAATCACAATTAAATTCTTTTTTCATTATTGTATTTATTGCATTTCTACTCACAACACTTTCTCAATATTTCATACCAAACTTACCGCAAGGTTTTGCAGAACGAATGATGTCATTAAAAGTTGCATCTGAGGCAGGCAATCCTCGTTTTATTATATGGGAAAGCTTAATCCCTTTATTTAAAGATATGCCATGGTATGGACTGGGACTGGGTAGCCTATGGGTATTTTGGCCGCCACATCGTGCCGCGAGTGACACTAGCGCAGGCTTTTTCGCCCATAATGATTACTTGCAAATTACCCTTGAAGCAGGCTATCCAGGAATACTCCTTTTTCTTTCATTATTTATTTTTATACTCTTAAGTTTTATCCGTACACTTAAACGCTCATCTGATATAAAAAACTCGTTAACTTTACTTCAGCGCATTGAGCTTGTTTCATTATTTTCTGCATTAACAACTTTTGCCGCTCATAGCTTTTTTACTTATAATTTTTATATTCTTCCATTATTACTTATTGCAGGCCTTTATCTTGGTCGTTTTAACCAGCTTGTAAATATAAACTCAAGCTCTTTAAAAGGTGTTCCCGCCTTAAAACGCTATTTTAAACCCTTTATGTTTTACTTAAGCTTCGCAGGTATTATATTAATTTTGTGTAGTTATTTTTTAGCTATTTCTCTTTCCAGTTACTACAATAATCAAGCTAAAGAACTGATGCTAAAAAATAAATACCAGGCTTCAAATGCATTATTTTTAAAAGCACAAATACTTGCACCTCGTATGGATAACCCATTTTTTAGTCATGCTGATTTATTACGCCGTGGCGCAGGTAAGCTACTCAGAGTTAAAAAATTTAAGCAGGCAAATTCCCTATTGGAACTGGCTCATGAAAATCTCGATAAAGCAGAAAAACTCAATCCATTACGCCCGCAAACGCATCATATACGTGGTCTGATTTATGAACAGGAACAACCTAAAAAAGCAAAAGCAGAATTTGAAAAAGCCCTAAAACTGGATCCTCGTTTTCTGTTTTCGCGTATCCGCTTAGCAAAACTGCTTCACAATGAAAACCAGCTAAAACAGGCATTACAGGTATTATATGAAGGTGTGAACTATAATTACCCTGTAAATAAAGTCATGCTGCAATATATGCGACTTTTTACAAAGTATTCACGTGAAGCAGGTGTTGAAAATTTTGCTTTGCATTTAGAGGAGAATATAAAGAAATTTATTCGTGAAAATCCTAAAATTTAATTAACTTTAGTCTTATTTTGCCGATATTTCTATAAAACTTAATCAAAATCATTATTATGAATATTATTAAATTATCACAAACAGGTTTTATACTCTGCGCAGGGCTTTTATTTGGATTAGTTAGCTCAGCTAATGCTGCTTTATTAATGCACTTGCCTCTGGACGGAAACCTGAATGATATTTCAGGTAATGGCAATAATGGTGTTTTTCAGGGTGGTAGCACCAATCCCGGATTTGCCGCGGCAGTATACAATCAGGGTCTCAATTTTGATGGTAATAATGATTATATTACGGTGCCCTCATTTGATCCCGGCAGCACTTTTTCGGCTTCACTATGGGTCAATCACGACAATATTGGGGCCTTAAATACCTTTATTGAGCACGCGAACAACGGCAATAACCGCAATGACTTTTACATCGGTTATGACAACAGCAATAATCAGCTCACTGTTGAACTAGAAGACAATAATCAATGGGAAGGTGGTGCTTGTGGCGATCCCAAGTTTTGTACCGGCATTGTACTCAATTCAAACCGTTGGTATCACGTTGTGGTCACGGTGACACCAACTACTCTTAATATTTTTATTGATGCGACACTGGCATACACAACCACACATTCAACCACAGTCAACTTCGGTAATGGCTCCTGGTTACTCGGTGGGGATACGGACAGCAACCCGGTTACATCTGCGAATAATGATTATTTAGATGGACGGATTGATGATGTTCGTATCTATAACCATGAATTATCACAAATAGAAATATCAAATCTATACGGTCTAGTTGGTGAATGGAATTTTGACAACTGTAATGTTGCTAACCCCAATGATATCACTGATAGTAGTGGCAATAATCTCCATGCCTCACCAATAAATGGTGTGACGACATCAACAACAGGAAAGATCTGTACTGCACTTACCCTGGATGGAACAAATGATTATGCCGAAGTTGCAGATAATAATTTATTAGATATTAGTCAATCTCTCACGGTCATGACATGGATTCACCCAAACTCTCTTCCTGGTAGCGGTTTAATGTCTATTCTTTCAAAAGATGAAAATTATGAATTTCACATTGATTCTTCTGGCAGAATATTTTGGTGGTGGAATAATAGTTCTGGTGCCACCCGCTCTTTTAATTCTACGATTGCAGTTTCAACTAATGTCTGGACACACGTTGCCATTGTTTATGAAGCAGGTAGTCAGCGTATAGTAATTAATGGCGTTGAACGAGGTACACGAAATTATAATGAAACATTAATTACAAATAATGACCCGTTACATTTTGGTGGTGATCAAAATTTTGCAGGCCGTGAATTTGACGGGCTTATTGATGAAGTAAAAATTTATAACCGCGCATTAACAACTGAAGAGATTAACGGTTATGTCATAAGCCCTGATCCCCTCAACCGCACCTGCCCAACCTGCAGTGGTGGTGGTTCACAAACAATTATTTTATCCACTGAAAATACCGAAACACTAGGAGGCTTAAGCTTCACTGATGGCTCACTGGCAGAATATGATCCGATTGCTAATTCATCGACTCTATATTTTAATGAAAATTTATTTTCTGGAAATGAAGATATTAATGCCGTTCATGTTCTTGCGAATGGCATCATTATTTTGTCTACAACTGGAAACGCCACTTTAGGTGGCTTAAGTTTTGGTGATGATGATCTCATTGCATATGACCCATCCAATAATACAGCAACACTCTACTTTGATGGTGGCGCATTGTTTAGTAATCCCTGGGAAGATATCGACGCGGTATATGTGCGTGATAACGGTAACATTATTTTATCCACTATTGGCAATGCAACATTAGGAGGCCTTTCATTTTCTGATGGCGATCTTATTGAATACATTCCATCAACAGATAGCGCCAGCTTATTCTTTGATGAAAGTGAGTTCTCAGGAGGTGTAGATATTGATGGTGTTCATATACTCGCTAATGGCAACATTTTGCTTTCTACTGACGCTACAGAATCACTTTATGGTTTAAATAATTTTGAAGATGGCTCCATCATTGAAGTGAACACGTCTACAAATTCAGCCACCCTTTATTTTGATGAAAATCTTTTCTCGGGTGGTGCAGATATCAATGCATTAACTCTTCCACCTACCGTTGCAACACTTGATCATATTGAATTTGTACATGACGGTGCTGCAATAACCTGCAACCCGGAACCTATTACCGTAAAAGCCTGTGCAAATGCAGACTGCTCATCTCTTGTCAGCACTGCAGTTACCGTTGATTTAACACCAGCTACTGCCTCCTCACCCGATATTACCTGGTTTGATTCAGACTCTAAAACAATTACATTGGGCTCGGTTAATTTAACCTTACAACAAACAGTTGTCGGTAATCTTACGCTGGGTACAAGTAACACATCACCTAACGCAACTAACCCTGTAGTATGTAAAAATGCAGCCGGTACAGTAATAAGTTGTACAATTAATTATGTCAATAGTGGCTTCATTTTTAATAATGAAACAGATACTAATACAATTATTCCGACTCAACTCTCAGGTAAAGATTCTAATGCAGGATTTAATGCTAAAACCATTACTCTACAAGCAGTAAGATCTTCTGATAGTGATCCTGCGCAATGCTTACCTGCATTTCAAAATAAAACATTAGATATTGATTTTGCCGCTGAGTGTAGTAACCCTGTTAATTGTGTCGCCGGACAATTATTTAATTTAACCAGTGCTGCTGTAACTGGCAATTTAACCGCAACCACAAATGATAATGGTGCAACAGGAAGTAGTAGTTACGATACCCGCACCGTTATATTTGATGTTAATGGTAAAATAAATATCATATTTAATTATCCTGAAGCGGGGCTAATGGAACTCCATGCTCGACATAATATTTTATTACCAGATGGCATAACACCATCTGGTAACTATATGTCAGGCTCATCATCTTTTGTTGTTCGACCACTTGGTTTGTCACTGGATGTTTCTGGCCAACGTGCAGCAGACTATCTTGATGATGGCAGCTTGAATAATAGTACAGGAAGTGACCTTTCATACTCAGCAGATGCTTCAGGTAGTGCCTTTACAAATGCGGGTGTAGATTTTGTTACTTCTGTAACTGCTGTTCAATGGCAAGCAGCGGACGATATTAATAATGATGGCATTGCAGATGCAGGTGCCAATCTCACCAATAACACAACAACAACAAACTTTGGTAAAGAAACAACTGCCATTATTCCTGCTGATGTTATTGTTACTCACCTAACAAGTTCGCCAAATCAGGGAACCTTTACTAACCCTGCAAATGACGCAAACTTTACTAATGGTGTCGCGAACAAAACATTTAACTGGAATGAAGTCGGTATTATTGATCTCACAGCAACCCTGACAAATTACTTAGGTGCCGGTAATAATATTGTGTCAGGTACAGCTGACTTTGGACGCTTCACGCCTGATCATTTTGACACACTCGTAACTCATGCCTGTAATAACTTTACATACTCTGGCCAGCCATTTATTGTTACCGTTGCTGCCAGAAATTCTGCTGGAGGTGTTACCAATAATTACCGTGATACTTTTGCTTATGGCGTAACTTTGTCTGACGCAAACCCTGCAGCAACACCCACAGGTACATTTGCAAACAACACAATTGCGCCTGCCAGTTTCTCCAGTGACTCGGCAACAAATGGTGGAGGTTTTGGCGTTGGCAGTACTGAAGTTGCAAATAATTTTACTTATACTTTCACAACTAAAGAAACTTTACCTGATGTACTCGACCTACGTGCAACTGATGTTACTGATACAAGCATTAGTTCTGCTGGCTTTGCGGAAGGTACAACAGAAATAAGAAGTGGACGAACCCGAGTAGAAAATTCGTTTGGTTCTGAGCTCGTTGATATGGCAGTCACTGCACAAGTTGAATTTTATAATAGCAATGGTTTTGAAATTAATACTGCTGATACTTGTAGTGCTGTTACAGCAACATTAACAGACATTGGGACAGATCCCATTCTTGTTGGTACAGGTTTAACTGGCGAAACCTGTATCTGGGATGATGACGCAGAAAGTGGAACGGATAATTGTACTAATGCAGCAATACTACCTGGCCCTGTTAGCTCTCAATTTGAAAGTCCAACTGTAGCAGGCAGTTTTAATCTCTTCCTTCTTGCACCGGGTGCAAACAATACCGGAGATATAGGTATAACTTTAAACTCAGGCGCATCAACATGGTTACAATATGACTGGGATGGCGATGGAAACCATGATAACGATCCAACCGGTGTTGCTTCTTTTGGTTTATACCGTGGTGATGATCGAATTATTTACTGGCGTGAGGTTTTTTAATAAACACGCGATGCAACTGTCGTAGCCCGGATGCAGCAAAGCGGAATCCGGGAAACATATTAACATGTGAAATTAAGCCCCAGATTACTTTAACATTGTTGGCTCCGCTACGCTTGAGCCAACCTACATAATTGGGTAGGTTGGCTCAAGGAATGAAATGACGGAACCAACATAATAGATGAAACAAACAGGCACAAAAAAATGAACGGCGTTATTTGTAATTTGAGTCATAGCACTGATTAATTAAATAGATTCCCGCTAAGAGCATGCGGGAATAACAGGTATCTTTACCTGATTAATACCTTAAACAATATCTTCCATATCAAGTTCTTTAATCTTTCTCGTTAATGTATTACGTCCACAACCCAGTAATCGTGCCGCATCCTGGCGTCTGCCTCCAGCACTGCGTAACGCAGTTTGAATCATTACCCGTTCAAACTCTGGTGTCGCTTTATCAAACAAATTAGTTTCACCATTGGCTAATTGCTGCTCTGCCCAATATTGTAAAACTTTTATCCAGTCATCACTCATTTGTAATTTTGTTTCTTTATTTAATAATTCAGGAGGTAAATCATCTATGTGAATTTCCTGTCCCGGAGCCATAACAGTTAGCCAGCGACAAGTGTTTTGTAATTGCCTGACATTTCCGCGCCACTCCAGCCTTTGTAAAAATTTTAATGACTCATCATCAAGACTTTTAATTTCTGAATTTAATTCTGTTGCAGCACTTTGTAAAAAATGACGAATCAGTAAGCCAATATCTTCACGCCGTTCACGTAACGCGGGAATATGAATGCGAATAACATTTAAACGATGAAATAAATCTTCACGAAAATCCCCCTTCTCTACCCGCTCTTCAAGATTTTGATGAGTTGCTGCGATAATACGGACATCAACTTTTACCGGGCTATGTCCGCCCACGCGATAAAATTCACCATCGGCTAAAACGCGTAATAAACGCGTTTGTAACTCTGCTGGCATATCGCCAATTTCATCTAAAAACAAAGTCCCACCATCAGCCTGTTCAAAACGACCTTTACGTAATGCTTGTGCTCCCGTAAAAGCACCTTTCTCATGACCAAACAATTCTGATTCAAGTAAATCACGTGGTATCGCCGCCATATTTAAAGCAATGAAGGCATTTTCTGCGCGAGGGCTATGGCGGTGTAATGCTTCTGCAACCAATTCTTTACCTGTACCGGATTCACCATTAATTAACACCGTTATATTCGAGCGAGACAAACGACCAATGGCACGAAACACTTCTTGCATGGAAGCTGCTTCTCCAATAATTTCAGTTTCTTTTACTGGTTCAACTGTATTTTCATTCAATATTTCTTTGTGATGTTTCACTGCTCGACGCGTAAGTTCAACCGCTTCATCTATATCAAAGGGTTTTGGTAAATACTCAAACGCGCCACCTTGATAAGCAGAAACTGCGCTATCTAAATCAGAATGGGCGGTAATAATAATAATAGGTAAGTCAGGATAACTAGCATGTACTTTATCAAGCATAGCCAGACCATCCATTCCTGGCATGCGTACATCACTAATAATGACATCAGGCTGGGTGCGCTCTAATGCACGAATAACGCTGTCTGCTTCTTCAAAAGTACGCACTTCCATGTCTGCCTTTGTTAGAGCTTTTTCCAATACCCATCGTATTGAGCGATCATCATCAACTACCCAAATACTTTCCTTGTTTACATTAACAGCCATACTTTCGTTTCACCTTTTAGTTAATCGGTAATATAATAGAGAACACGGTATGACCCGGTTCACTCTGGCACTCAATTAAACCATCATGTTGTTGTATTAATGACTGGGAAATAGCTAAACCCAAACCGCTTCCTTCAGCACGACCTGTCACCATTGGAAAAAATATCTTTTCCCGTATGTCTGCAGGTATACCTGGCCCATCATCTATAACCTCAATACATGCCACTAACTTATGCCGCTTTAATCCGATAGTATATTTTCTTACTACACGTGTTTTAAAAGTTATATTGCCTTCGCCGCCTAAGGCCTCACAGGCATTACGCGCAATATTTAATAAGGCTTGAATCAACATATCGTGATCGGCTTTAACATCTGGAACACTGGGATCATAATCCCGGTGTATCTTTATTCCATCCTTTACTTCTATTTTTATCAGACTTCTTACCAACTCCAGAACTTCATGAATGTTTACATCTTTTAATTTTGGTAACCCTGCTGGCCCAAGAATGCGATTTACTAATGCTTGTAACCTGTCCGCTTCACTAATAATAACGTGTGTATATTCTTTCAAATCCTGACTAGGTAACTCCCTTTCCAGTAATTGTGCAGCACCACGTAAACCACCTAGAGGATTTTTTATTTCATGTGCAAGGCCTCGCAAAATTTCTTGCGTTACTTCCTGTTGTTCTACACGCTGTTCATCACGCGTTATGCGTAACCAGCGTTCTATTGGTATAATTTCTAATAAATATTCTGTTTTATCCTCGCTGTCTGTTAAAGGTAAAATCGTTAAATTAACAGTAACTTCATTATCATTAAACAAAACTAAAGGCACTTCATGACGGGTGAAAGATTGACCTGATTTAATCTCATCAATCCACTTACTGGCTGAGTTTTCATCCCGATGCTGAATTAATTCCACATAAGGCAAGCCCAACATGTGCCGCGCACTTTGCTCAAACAACATTTCTCCGGCAGGATTGATGTAACTCAGAATTAAATCCACATCAAACAGCAAAACGACAGTACTCATTCCTTCTAGCACACGCTTTTGCAGTTCTAGCTGTTTATTCATAGAGTTCCTTTTAATCTTAAATATACTTGAGCAAAAACCAAGCCAAGTAAGATATTTGCCACTTATTTAACGACAAAAATATTACAAAAATAATCAATAAAA
This sequence comes from uncultured Thioalkalispiraceae bacterium, assembly GCA_964654445.1. Classification (GTDB taxonomy): domain Bacteria; phylum Pseudomonadota; class Gammaproteobacteria; order UBA6429; family Thiohalophilaceae; genus JAGLTQ01. The sequence goes on along the minus strand of CAZZIS010000020.1, from coordinate 1,239 downwards.
ACAATAGGTTAAAGTATGCTTAAACAGATCAGTAAAGCTGATTTCTTATTGCCTGACAATAGGATATTACAAATTGATTTATAATGCACCATTTTGGTGCGAGAGAAAATTATGGTGCTTTTATTTTCTTTTTAGGCAGCTGTGGTGGCGTTGGTTTTTTGAAAAAACGTTTCATATGAAATACTATTGTTGCAACAGGACCAACAATGTTGCCGTTAACATCAACGATACTAATATTAAGATTATATGTTCCTCGAGAAACATTCTTAAATGTCTCGGACATATTTCGACTTACGATTGATTGGCCACCAAGTTGATAGTGAATTAGGTGACCATTACGAGCAATATCAGGTTTAACTGATACTGATACCAACACATCCTTTTGGCCAACTAAAATCGAGTCATTTAGTGGTTGATTTATTGTTAGTGAATAATTGAATGTTGGTTTCAATTTTTTAGTGGGTAAATTTGACCTGGGTAAACGTGGAGCATGAAAAGTTGTTGGTTTACGAATTTTAATTTCTTCGCTATCTATTAAATTTTGATCGGTAAATTCAACGCTACCGTCTGGACTTGTTTTTTTATAAACCGTTTCCGCTGTGACTGAAAAAGATATAAAAATACAAATTAATATAAGAATAAATTTAGACATACTCATAGCATAGCCAACAGGTTCAATATAAACAAGAACAAATAAACGTAGCCGGGATGCAGCGTAGCGAAATCCAGGATGATTTTGCATAGGCTCCCGGATTACATTTCATTCGGGCTACGATTTAAGGCTATATTTTTGCAAAAAAAACGCCTCCATATAGGAGGCGTTTTTAAAGCGTTTAAGTAAAACTTAACAGCTGTAGTACATATCAAACTCAACGGGATGCGTAGACATACGTAAACGTTGAATTTCTTCTTCTTTCAGCTCAATGAAGGCATCAATCATATCGTTAGTGAATACATCGCCTGCCGTTAAGAAGTCACGATCTGCTGCTAATGCTTCTAAAGCCTGGTCAAATGAATGACAAACTTGTGGAATAGCTGCTGCTTCTTCTGCTGGTAAGTCATATAAATCTTTATCCATTGCTTCACCCGGGTGAATCTTGTTTTGGATACCGTCAAGACCTGCCATTAACATTGCTGAGAAAGCTAAGTAAGAGTTCGCAGTTGGATCAGGGAAACGTACTTCGATACGACGTCCTTTAGGAGACGATACAAAAGGAATACGAATAGAAGCTGAACGGT
>CAZZIS010000019.1:0-42034 GCA_964654445.1 uncultured Thioalkalispiraceae bacterium | reverse complement strand
TTTACCTGCTCAAACATAAAATCTAACGCTTTGTGATTGGTGAAGGCTTGTAAAACTTGCTGGCGAAATTCCTGTTCGGTAGCGTTTTCTTTGGCACAGATGAATGCCCAGGGCAGTACCAGCGTATCTTTTATTAAATCGGCGACATCGAAGACTAAAGCACCACGTCGGGTTTTACCGTGCATGACGGCAAAGCCATGAGGAATACCTAATACCCACAAGGTACAGGCGGCGAGGCCATAGGCTAAATAGTTACCGTGGTTTAAAAAGTCGTTGGCGATATCAACGGATTCGCGTTCGCGCACAAAGTCTTTTAGTTTAGTGCGGTTGGCGGCAAATTTATAAAGTCGTTTAGTGAGTTCGGCTTCTATTTGTAATAGGTTGGAGACTTTTTTTGCATGTTCAATTTTGTTTGCAGTGTTGTTAAGCGCCGATGCAATGTCATCATCATTTATATTAAAACCTTCGGCTTTTAAATCACGATCTTTTGCCCATACGATTTGCATAAATTGAATGCGTGCGAGTTGAAGTTGTTTGGCGGCTTCGAGTCTTTTTTCATCATCAAACCAGAATGACATCCAGCCTTGTATGTACTCGGTGGGGCGATATTCGCTTTGTGGTGTGAGCCATTCAATTTCGGTGGCCATTAATAATGGGGTTGCACCTGCACCACTAAAGCCAACCAGTACACCGGCACTGGCCAGCATTCGCATGGCGGCCTGGGTGATGGAGGTGCCTGTACCTAATAAAATAACGGTGGTATTGGCGATGGGAATATTCCAGTACTGGTTTTCTTTTTTTTCTTCGGTGAGGTAGAGCACGCGCCCGTCTTTTTGCATGACGCGGCACATTTCTAAATAATAAATATTGGCGCGTTTGGAATGTAGAATTGCTTTTAAGTCAGTGAGTTGTTCCATTTATTTTTCCCCTACCGTCATTTCCCTTATGCGGTTATTTAACTGCTTGTACTGGCCGTTTTCCCTGTTTTTATAAATTTGAGGGATAGATTTGTTTCTTATTATTTATTTTGTCGTGGGGATTTATCCATATTTCCACATTTTTTATGGTATGTAAATTAGCACTTAATAAGAAATCTAAGCTTATTCACCTCAGCACTTGAATTTTGTTGACAGCCTCCCCAATATGACCATAATTAGCACTCTTTGAGTACGAGTGCTAATTCGAGCTCAGAAGATAGCCTCGTAAAACAAGCCAGTCTAGCGACATGAATAAAGCAATAAAACTGGCGTAAATTAATGAATTTATTACATTTTTCCTTAGGAGAAAACAAAAATGAAGATCCGTCCTTTACATGACCGTGTGGTCGTTCGTCGTATGGAAGAAGAAACAACATCTGCTGGTGGTATCGTAATCCCTGATTCAGCAACTGAAAAACCAGCCCAGGGTGAAATTATTGCTGTAGGTAATGGCCAAATTACAGATAACGGTGTTCGTGCTTTAGACGTAAAAGTGGGTGACAAAGTTATGTTCGGTAAATTTGCTGGCACAGAAATTAAAGTTGACGGTGAAGAGCTGTTAGTTATGCGTGAAGAAGACATCGTAGCAGTAATTGATTAAAACGAGCTTGATTAAGAACTAATTCAAAGAATTTAAGAGGAAGATACAATGAGTGCAAAAGAAGTTAAGTTTGGTGATGACGCGCGTCATCGCATGCTGGCTGGTGTAAATATTTTAGCCAATGCTGTTAAAGTTACTTTAGGCCCTAAAGGCCGTAACGTTGTTTTAGATAAAAGCTTTGGTGCGCCAACCATTACAAAAGATGGTGTTTCGGTTGCTAAAGAAATTGAACTGCAAGACAAGTTCGAAAACATGGGCGCACAAATGGTAAAAGAAGTGTCTTCACAAACTTCTGATACTGCTGGTGACGGTACAACAACAGCAACAGTACTTGCGCAGTCTATTTTGACTGAAGGTATGAAAGCCGTTGCTGCGGGCATGAATCCAATGGATTTAAAACGTGGTATTGATAAAGCCGTTGTTCAGGCAGTTGAAGAATTAAAGAAAATGTCCAAGCCTTGTGCTGACGATAAAGCAATTGCTCAGGTTGGTACGATTTCAGCAAACTCTGATAATGAGATTGGTGACATCATTGCTGACGCGATGGCTAAAGTAGGTAAAGAAGGTGTTATCACTGTTGAAGAAGGTTCAGGTTTTAATAATGAACTTGATGTTGTAGAAGGTATGCAGTTTGACCGTGGTTACCTCTCGCCTTACTTCGTTAACAATCAACAAAGTATGACAGCAGATATGGAAGCACCTTTCATTTTGTTATATGACAAGAAAATCTCAAACATCCGTGAGTTACTTCCAATCCTTGAAGGCGTTGCTAAATCAGGCAAACCATTATTGATTATTGCTGAAGATGTTGACGGTGAAGCACTAGCTACATTGGTTATTAACAACATGCGCGGTATTGTAAAAGTAGCAGCAGTTAAAGCGCCTGGTTTTGGTGACCGTCGTAAAGCCATGTTACAAGACATCGCTATTTTAACCGGCGGTACAGTAATTTCTGAAGAAGTCGGTTTAACGTTAGAAAAAGCAACCGTTGAAGATTTAGGTTCAGCAAAAAAAGTGGTTGTCACTAAAGAAGAAACCACTTTGATTGATGGTTCTGGTCAGCACAAAGAAATTGAAGATCGTGTGGGTCAAATTCGTGCACAAATGGAAGAAACATCTTCAGATTACGATAAAGAAAAACTTCAGGAACGTGTTGCCAAATTGGCAGGTGGCGTTGCAGTCATTAAAGTGGGTGCAGCAACAGAAGTTGAAATGAAAGAAAAGAAAGCCCGTGTTGAAGATGCGCTGCATGCAACACGTGCAGCGGTTGAAGAAGGCGTCGTACCTGGCGGTGGTGTTGCACTCATTCGTGTTGCAGGCACTTTAGCTAAATTAAAAGGTAACAACCACGATCAAGACATTGGTATCGGCATCGCACGTCGTGCAATGGAAGAGCCGATGCGTCAAATCGTATTAAATGCCGGTGATGAAGCATCTGTTGTTGTCAATAAAGTTGCAGAAGGTAAAGGCAACTTTGGTTATAACGCAAGCAATGCTGAATATGGCGATATGATCGAAATGGGTATCCTTGATCCAACTAAAGTAACGCGCTCAGCTTTACAAAATGCGGGTTCAGTTGCCGGCCTTATGATCACAACTGAAGCGATGGTTGCAGATATGCCTGCTGATGAAGCAGCACCTGCGATGCCGGATATGGGTGGGATGGGTGGAATGGGCGGCATGATGTAAATCGGCTTGTCCTTTTACGCCATAGCGGCGTTGTGAAAATAATTTGAGTGCTCACGTACTACGTGTACGCTCCGCGCTCAAATCATTTCCACGCCTTGCTCTGACGAAAAAGTTCGGCGCCTCTACGGAGTCGCGAAATTCCTAAGTCTCAGATAGTTTTGAGGTTTGAAAGCCCCGCTGGAAACAGCGGGGTTTTTTATTGGGCATGTGTTTTCCTCTGACATAAAGAAACCCGTCATTGCGAGGGAACAACGTGACTGCGGCAATCTCATGGCAGCATCTCTTTCTTGGCCGCCTTGCAGCTCGCCTCAGAATTGCTTGCAGCGTTTCATCAGGCACTTCCTGAACTCACTTTGTTTGTTCTGGTCGTCTCAACTTAGGCACTTTAAGACTACCATTAGTGTAAAAAAAAGCCCCGTCTTTTGAGATGGGGCTTTTTTATTTAGGCAGCCTGATCTGTCTGTACTCGAGTTTCATTATGAAAAACCGTGCCACTGACATTTACTGGACGGGTTAAGGTATCCAGTGCCGGACAATGTGATTCTACTGTTTGAACCAGTTGTTGAATCATTTCTGCAGGGGCTTCACTTTTGATATTGGTTATGTATTTTATTTCAGAATAGCCTGAGGGGACATTTTCATCGATGCCAAATAATCCTTTTAGATCCAGATTACCTTTTACATCCACTGACAGAGAATCCAGTTTGATGTCCATGACAGAGGCATAAGCGGCATACATAATTTCCTGACATGTGCCCAGGGAAACAGCAATGAGTTCCACCGGGTTCATCCCCTGATCTGAACCACCTAATGGTGCGGGTTCATCTATTATCAGTTCAGGGAAATCACGAACTTTTGCACTACAACATACGTCATCCTTTAAATGAGTCTCAGCTCTGAAAACGATTTTACTGGTTTGTGGATTTTCCTTAATTGAATCAATTGTTGCTAACAGTGTTTTTTTTAGATTTGATTGTGACATAACTACCTCCGTTGTAATTAATGACATGATCAGGTGATTTAATTTATTAACCTGACGACACTATGAAATATAGTATAGAAACTACATTATTAAAAATTAGAATAGGCTAATATTTATATTTTTTATACTGTTTTAAAAAATAAAACCTGTCAGACTCAGTATATTAGGTGAGTTTAATATGAGGGTTATAATAATGAAGTTGTGGCCATATTTTTTAGGTGCGTGGTTAGTCTTAAGTGGATTAAATGCTGTTATCAATTTGAATTTTAAATATGAAAGCATGGTGATGGGTGTGCTTGCGCTTCTTGCAGGTGTTTTTGTTATTCTTCGAAAATAAAATCTGGAAGAAGAGTTATGAAACCAATTACACTTCAAGGATTTTTTTTAAGACTTATATTTGCTTTATTACTGGTGATGCTTACGTATAACCCAAGTGGGTATTCATACACTCATTGGATAGAAAATAGTTTTTCTGATTTTAGTCCTTTATTAGGAGTAGCCGGGATTAGTTTAATCATTGGCTGGGTGATTTATCTACGAGCCACTCTACGCTCACTTGGTTTGATTGGGTTAATTCTGGCAACATTATTTTTTGCTGCTATTGTTTGGCTTTTAATTGATTGGGGTTGGCTGGGGTTAAATAACGTGACTGCGATGAGTTGGGTGATCCTGATTTTAATTTCAGCTGTGTTAGCCCTTGGTATATCCTGGTCTCATATTCGCCGTAAAATTTCAGGACAAGTAGATGCTGATGATGTGGATGAAGAATAAATAAAGTGAAAATATTTAGTTTTTTATAGGTAAGGTAACGGTAAACATTGATCCTTTCCCCTGCTCACTTGTTACAGATATCTCCCCACCCATTAATTCAGTAAGTTGCTTGCTTATGGTTAAACCTAGTCCAGTGCCGCCATGAGTTCCGGATATTGACGAGTCTGCTTGTTGAAACTCTTGAAAAATTTTATCGGCTTGTTCTTTGCTCATTCCAACCCCGGTATCCTGAACTGTAAATATAATATGAGCATCTCTTTCTTCCGCGTTAACAATAACATCACCCTGTTTGGTGAATTTACAAGCATTACCAATAAGGTTGAGAAGAATTTGCATTATTTTTAGACTATCAGATTTCATTGTTATTGGGATGTCTGGCGTATTTACGATTAAATTGTTTTTATTTTTTAGTGCAAGAGGTATTGCCATGGTTTTTAATTGATCTAATAAGTTGGATATCGAAATATTCTCGATATGTAATTCAGTTTTTCCAGCATCCATTTTTGCAAGGTCAAGGATATCATTTATTAATCCTAGTAGATGATTACCTGCACTTTCTATTGATTTTAATTCTTTGTATTGTTCTTTTTTATCTTTAGGTAAATCTGCCAACAAAATTTCACTGTAACCAATGATGGCATTAAGCGGTGTACGAAGTTCATGTGACATACTGGCAAAAAATAATGATTTAGATTTGTGTGCTGCGTCAGCTTTTTCTTTTAATTCCAGTAAGGTTCTGGCCTGATAAAAGGCTATTCGACGTTTACTCTCAATTAAGTAACCAGCAGTTAGGGCAATAAAGCTTGCTCCAAATAAAAAATAATTATTATTAACAAATATGTAAAATGGATAGGCTTTAAAATAAACTGTTTCGATATTGTAAATAGCCAATAGAATTAAATTTAAATAAAATGCATTCATGGTTCTTAAACCACTACTCACATACATCCATGGAATGACGAGCATTAATGCAACGTAATATCGAGCTTCTGCCGCAGGAGGTATGATTGCGAACATAAAAAATAAACTACCGGTGCCAATAAGTGCAGCAATAGATAATATAAGTTGATTGTGTTGAATGAAATATTTAGAAGATATTGCAGTTAAGATAAATAAAAAAATAATGGCAACAAAGGCTCTAATTGTCCAAATAATAGAAACATGTTCTGGAACAATATACAGATCAAGAAAAGCAAATAATAAATATAATGCAATGGCCAGGCATATCCCAAGATATGCCTGGGTAGATAAGCCTTGGGCGTATTCAAGTAGATATGCCTTTTCAACTTCCGGGTCATCAAATTTGAGGTTTGATAATATTGACTTGGCGATTTTCATCCAGTAAATCCTCACTATTGCCACATTTGACATGGGGGATTTAAATCATAAAAGTCATTTTCATTAATGTCAAAAGTTAACCCGCACATTTAATGTATGTTTTTTGCTATTCAAGGCATCTAACTGGCTAAAAGATTAATTAAATCACTGTATGAGTAATTGTTTTTGTTATAAAGTGATGGTGTTCCTTATTATTAGTAAGTAATAATGGTATTAACTTCTTAACGAATGTAACTAACCTGCAGTGCAGAAAAAGGAGCTCAGCAAAATGGAGCATCACATAAAATTTATAAGGTATCTTATTAATAAGGGTGGTCCGGAAGAAAATGATTATACTGATTTAGAGTCATGGGCCTTAGAAGTTACAGAACAAGCCAGGGATGGGCGACTTTTAAAAAATCAAATTACACAAATACAAGATGAGTTTGGCGATGCTTTCTCATGTGAAACAATGCAGGGTTTTGCATATCAAAAACCTCATGGATATGCAGGTGATTATGAGATTATTGATCGTGTTTATCAAAAATACATATCAGACCAGCCGCATCTAACCAAGTGGGATGTCTACTGGCAAAAACAAGCTGCAGCAGATGCTGTAAGAAACAGAGTTAAATACTTTAGTTTATTGTTAAATCAACAACATAAAAATAAACAATCAGATAAAAACTTAAACGTACTCAATCTTGCAAGTGGTCCTGGTCGGGATCTACTTTATTTTTTTGATCACCAGCCAAATGCCAAAGTTTATGTCGATTGTATAGAGCAAGATCAAAATGCGATTAATCATGCGACAGAACTTTGTCGAGCTCATCTTGGTAAAATCAACTTTACTAAAAAAAATGTAATACGTTTTAAATCTGAAAAAAAATATGATCTTATCTGGTCTGCAGGTTTGTTTGATTATTTCGATGATAAGCTTTTTGTACACATGTTAAAAAAACTTAAGGCTATGCTTGCACTTGAAGGTGAAGTCGTTATTGGGAACTTTTCTACTAATAATCCAGGTAAGCCATTTATGGAAATTTTTGAATGGCACTTATACCATCGAAGTCCGGAAACTTTAAAAAAACTTGCTGAAAACGCTGGTTATGATGCTAAGCAGATTATGGTTAAAAAGGAAGAGTCCGGTGTTAATCTATTTTTACATCTGACTATTGGAAAATAGTTAGAATTAATAAATATGCTATAAGAAAGATTAATGCCTAAACATTAGCTGGGAGCTGAACAGTTAGGTCAATTGGAATGATAAAATATAACAATATACAACTTGTTGGTAGCATAGTTGTTTTAGAATTTAACTGGGTTCTTTGGTAGTTTGTCATTTATAGTAATAAAATTTTCAGCATCATCACCTGTGATTTTTTTAATGCATTCAATATGATTGTCTTTATCAACAAAGTCAAATACATGCGTGGATAGTTTGTAATATTCATCCCAGCCTAAACCTTTTCCCTCTCTTTCATCTTCGATAATATTGTTTAAATAATCACCAGTTCCATGAGAATCACCATCAAGTGATTTTAATTTGTCCACATGATAATAGCCCAGGCTATTAAAAGAAATTCCAGGAACAGGATCCCAACCATTAACCATACGGTGAGAGTCAATAACATGACTTTGATAAAAATCTGTGAAAGCAATATTTCCAACACGCGGAGAGCCAATAGTATAGTTAGTAACTTCACGATGAAGAGATCTTGAAATATCGAGAGCGCAAAGTGTTGCTAATGTGGCACCAAGACTATGGCCACAAATAAGAATCTTTCGAGTTACATTGACATTATTAACTTGAATGGAATCAATATTAGCAATTGAATTTTTTATTTCTTCACGTACAGACTCATAAGCATCCCACCAACCATAGCCTATTTGTGGTTGGTAGCCCCAATCCAGCGGAGCATCAGGGTGATTAACCATAAATAAACCTGATACTATATCAGTCATGGCCCAGTCGTAAAAAGTTGCACCCCAAGAATCTATTTCTGAAAAAGAAGGTGTTTCTGATCCCCGAAAAGCAATAACGATATTATTATCATTATATGCTGTAAAGCATTGTGTGTCGGTATATTCTCCATTATCTTCAAACATCATATGTTTAGTATCAGATAAAAGGTCAACCGTGAATCCTTGAGGTAATCGAGATTGTATTTTTTCTTTTGTTAAAAGATAAACAATTGAACTGCAATAAGCGCTGAAGCCGGCTAGCCGAGTGTCATATGCGCCATGCTTAAACTCGTCAGGCATCATGTTATCCACAAGTTGTATCACTACATTACCAACCCATGTAGAAACTTGATATCCAAATCCGAAACCAACTTCCCAGCCTTCTTTAGCGCCAGCAGCCCAATTTCCTTCATCAAAAATCAGTCCAATAACACCTCCCACTACATACCCAATGGCACCCAAAATACCACCCACTATATATCCGGGTATGCTTGAAACAAAACTTACACTCCGCTTGAATCCATAATTAAATCCTTGCCAAAAAGATTTACCATTAGACATATATACAATTCCAGATATTATCCCACTGATAGCACCGATTGCAGTTAGCAAGATCACCATATCTACAATCACAATCACTAATAAGGCAAGTAACTGAAACCAGAACAAACCATAAGGATCATGATATTTAAACGGATTATTTCTGGCGTAAATGTATTTATTATAAATACTTATTGGATCATCTAAATTTCCTGGATAAGTGTCAGGCTGAAGAAACCGCCCTGTAAAAGGATCATACTGTCTGTTTCTAAAATAATAGGTTTCACTTTCCTCATCCCATTCACGTCCAGTAAAACAATATGGATTTAGTAGATCGGGAGATCCTTGCTGGCTCAATATAACGCCAAAGGGATCATAAGAATAAGTTTTTACTTCATTACCTAAATGATCAATAATTTTTTCGATACTTCCTTGAATATTTTTTATGTAGTAATAAGTATTGCCAGACTCCTTGAAACCTAAAACATCATCTGTATTGGCACCATGAATATACTGTCTTCTTAAAGTAAAGTTTTCATCCATTTCAAGAAGAATATTTTCTCCATCATATATCCACCACGAAGTTCTGTTTTTTAATGGCTCATCGCGGTAAATCACTTTTTTACCAGTACGCCTTCCTACTGGATCATAAAAATATTCTGCTGTGATAAGTGGTGAAGAAGCACCATCCCATTTTTTATAGGAGATTAATTGGCTCAAATCAGAGTATTCATATTGACTGTATTGTTCTGGAGCAGAATTTGATTTTTTTTCTATTAAATATCCATTGGCATCATATGAGTAACTCCATAAATGATCAGAAAGATAAAGTACTCGTTTATCACTATATTCTATTTCGACAGACTGGATGGTTTTACGGTTACCTTTTTCATCATAATCAAATGTCAAGATAGTATTATCTATATGCGCTTTTGTAATCTGGTCATTTTTATCATATTCAAATAGATCGGTAGACTGTGAAGATGCAATTGAAACTAAATTACCACCTGTATCAAATGAAAAGGTTTTTTCATCAAGTATCAGTCCTTCTTTAAGGTCAGTTATTTTTTTAGGCTTACCAGTGGATAAGTACTCAATATCAGTGCTGACATTATTTCCTCTGTTAATCGTTATTAAACGTCCTGAGTCATCAAATAAATATTCAATTGAAAATGAACCACATTTAATTTTAGATAGCTGACCTTGATCGTTATAGTAATAGTTTAGCTGCGATCCTATTTTACTGGTTGTATATTCTTCGATTGAATTTTCTGCAGCTGTGGGAAGGACTTCTTTCAATTTCGTTGATGAGCTAGAAACAGACTTTCTTTTCCCCGAATCATAATTTGAAATAGTTATATCAATAGGGTATTGACCGTCATAAGCGACTCTATTACCTGTGTGATGCCCAAGATTGCTATAAATATTTGTCAGGTGAACAAGACTATTTTTTGCCCATAGTAAGTTTTTATTTTCACAGTATTTTCTTTGGTTTACATCGCTAGACAATACTTCCCTGACATATTTACCACTCTTATCATAGTCATATGTAATCATGCTTCCATCAGGTCGTTTTTTCCATGCTACCTGGTCTTTATTTAAATACCCGGTTTCCCATTTCTTGCCTTCGGGATCAGCAAGCAATACCAAATTAGCATTACTATCAGTACCTAGTGTATGTATACCAGCTAAGGGGTCGGTAAGCACGACTTCATGAGTTGATGCACTATAAGAATAAGTCGATTTCCCTCTAGCTTCATCAACTTCTGTAATTCGGCCCATTGCATCATAATTGAAACTGATTGGGCGAATATTTTCCCCTTCAGTTTTATTTAAAATATTTCCAGCGGGATCACGGATATAACTGATGGTTTCAGTTTCATTTAATACATCATCGCCAACTGTTTGTTTTATAACATTACCAAAAGTGTCATATTCAATTTTCTTGAATATTCCAAGTTGTCCTTCTTCTATAACAAATCCATTATTATCATAGCGATACTCTTTTTGGAGTATCATATTATCTTTAACGCCTTTGTATTCCTTTACCAGGTTTCCTCGCTCATCATATTCCCACTCGGTTATAATTCCGTCAAAATCTTTATGGCTGACTTGTAAGTTATCAACAAATTTTGAAACTTCTTTTTTTCCTGAAAGGTCATTGGTTTTTGTTAGTAAATTCCCATCTATATCATATTCATAAGAATAGCTTGACCCCATATCTCCATTCTTAGATAGAGAGCTTCTAGTAACTTGACCTGCCGTATTAGTCTCAATATTTGTCGTTGAACCATCTTCTTTGGTTATTTCCTGTACTACACCATTCACTTCGGTGTAGCTTGTTGTTGCTCCGTCAGATATTATTTGAACACTCGCCGTTTCCATGGAGCTTAGCTGTTCATTGGTAACAAGAGTAAGGTTCTCGTCTGGTCGAATAATCTCGGTTAACTCACCATTAACAACAATAGTAGATAGGCGATTATTTTTAGAATACTGATAGGTAGTAATATTCATCATAATTTTTTACATCTCTTTTTTTGTTAATAGTTTTCCTTCTTCATCATATTCGAACTCTATTGCATCTGAATTAGGAAGAGTGATTTTATTGAGTGTAGAGCTTTCTATAGAGAATGTACTTTTTCGATTTAGATGATCTGTTATTGAAGTTAACATGCCGTTATTGTCATATTCAAACTTGAGGTATTGACCAAATGGGTATGTGATTTGTTCTAAGGAATCATCTGATTTATACAAATACTTTGTTTTATTAAAATTACGATCAATTTTATTAAGTTGCTTTCCAAAAGAATCAAACAGAACCTTATCGCCATTTTTATATTTCCTTATCCATGTTCCGTCCAGCTTTTTTTCTAGTTTTGATTCGTAATAGCCACTTGGTCCACGTAGATATGCTGGCCCTTGATTCAAAATTGATGATGTTACTGTACGAATTGCATTATTCTCAGGATCCATAAAAATGAGTTCATCATCACTAAGAATTTGAAGAATACCATTATGACCAATATCCATATTTAATGCGGCAGAATTAACTCCATCAGGTTTCACCATGCTGCCTCCAGCATATTCTTCGATAAAACCATTAGCATCGATAATTAAAATACGGTTATTTTCATAAATGAATAGATTATCGTTTTGATCTGCCGAAATAGAACTGGCATCGACAAGCTTATGTAATATTGCCTTAATCCCAGTTGAGGTTGTACCCAAAGGGTTTCCTGCAATTTGTGTTTGATAGCCGTTGCTATCAATCTTAACTAATATTTGAGATTCCAAATTATTCAAGGAATAGGTTAAAAGACAAAAGATATTGCCTTTGCTATCTTTGCAAAGTGGTCCTGGGTTAGGCATTGCCGCTTGAGATGCAACAATAGAATATGGTGAATAATCTAAAAACCCATTACCCGCTACCGTTTCCAGTTGTCCGGTTTTAAAATTTATTTTTCGTATTCGATGAGAACCCTTTTCACTGAATATAAGATTGTTCTCGTCATCAATAAGTAGTGCCGACGGATTATTGATTGATGATCCTATAGCTAATAACCCATCCATCGAAAATAAGGTATTTACTTCCCATGTTTCACGTGTGATTTCTGTTTTGAAATTTCCTTTAAATTTATTTACTACATTAATATGTTTACTGTAATCTCCGCAAATCACCGTTTGAGTGTTATCTAGTATCTTTAATATTTGATGGTTATTATCAGCACAATAAATCTCCCCATTATTTCCCACTGCAATAGCATTAATGTGAAATAATTTTTCAGTGATTTTTTCATCGATAAGCGTGTTAGTGTTTTTCCAGGTACCATCCCAGTATGAATACCACTCTTCTACATTTACATAGCCATAATAATCTTCACGAGTGTGAAGATAACTGGAAAACCCTCGCCATACAATTCGCCATTTGTTTGGAGGCAATAATTTATTCCGTTCTTTAAGTTTATAGACACGGCCAACTATTCTCTTTTTTCTTAGCAGAACTTTTTCATTCTTTATCTCAGTAACCTTTTCTGAATGTTTGTCGAGATTAATAAAAACTTCAGCCTTATGCAATGATGAATTCAACTTAAAAATAGCCCCTTCATTACTGGTATAATGTATATTTTTATTAGACGGGTCTTGTGCAAAAGTATTTCCTAGCTGGAACTCTTCTTTATTAAATGAACATAAATCATGCATGGTGTTATATGAAGATGAAAATACCAGCTTTTCTTCTCCATGAATGATTAACGCTTTCTTGTCACCAACAGGATAAAGATGTTGAATATCTTTATACGCCCAGCCGCGTCCAAAACTGCTATTTGACAGGTTATGAAGAATTACAGCACCAGATTCAGATTTTGAAAACACATCCATCGGATCCAGCCATGCTGTTTTATCTTGCACCGTAGTGGGTAATTGGTGGCTAAAAACATCAGCCATTCGTTCAAAATTTGCCACGGTCTGACAATAATTAATTAACTCATCCTGCTGAGCTGGATTCAATGCTGATGCACTTATTAATTGCCTGATCTTGGTCTCAATAACATCGCTTTCTTGCTCAGTAGTGGTATAACTCTGTTGAAGATGCATCTGGTTAATTTTAATTATGTCTGCTTCCCCAAGTCCGGATAAAACTAACAAATCCCCTTTCTTTTTCTTTTGATAATTAAGGAATCCTTTATCGACAGAAAAATCTTTTAACAGCGCCGACACTTTTGAGTTTGAATAACCTTCATATTCAACATTATAATTCCCAATAAAATAATACAGACCGGTAGGATAATATTGTCCACTGCTGAATTTGGGTATTATTTTTTGCGTTAATGCAATATTAGCAGGAAGAACGTAGCTATCTTTTTCTATACCATTAACCACTTTCCGGGTCGGTTTTCCAAAAATTTTATTCCATTTCGTTTCGATATATCCAAAATAGTACTTACTACTAATCGCTCTGGGCCATAGTATCGAGGTTACATTTTGAGAGATTTCTTTTATAAACTTGTATACTTGAACAGGTTCTTGCACAACTTTATTTACCGTTTCAACCCAACCGCCCTCTATATCTTCTCTACCTGATTCTGTACTGTATGGATTGAAACCCATCGGCAGGTAAGTGTTAATATCATTTTCGATGTGAGCAAATTCAGTTAATTCATATTTATGAAATGAAGCCATTCCAAGAGTATAAAAAAAGTCTAAAGCAGTCATATCTCGATAAAGCCTGGCTGCATAATGACCAGTTGCATGCATTAATGTTTTGCTATCAGTAATTGTATACGGCTCAAGTTCTTCAACAGATTTTATTTCCTCAATTCCTCGAAAAATACCTGTAGCAAGAACAGTTGGAGCAGCAGTAAGACTGTTATAAGTAAGTGTAGGTGATACTTGATTACCCATAAATTCAAAGCCAGGTAACTCAATATTTACAATGGCTCCACCTTTAAGAGCATCTCCTCCTGGTATATGTCGATCTTCATTTAAAATTTCAATACGAGGCATTGGCATGATAGGTGCCACCATAGAAAAATGACGTATCCCTTTATTTGGCATCGTCATTATACTTTTCCCATCTGCCGTGACTTTTGCGAAGCCGCCTAATTCCCATTTTCCTTTATCAAGACTTAAAGTAAGTAAAGGTAATATTGTTTCTGGTTCAATATTTTGGGTGTTTTGGAAGTTAATTCCAATTTTTGAATCTGTATTATCTTTTAATTTAAGTCCTGATGGTTCCAATAAAATAATACTTTCTGCATTAATATTATCGGGAAGTGGCACAGGTATCTGTTCAATATTCATTTTAGATATAGAAATTTTATTTAACCGTCCTTCAGGGAAAATAATATTTTTATTGGGAATACTTAATGAAATGTCTTCATCAACACCTGCTTCTTGAACGGTTGTATAACCATCATTATCGGTAATAATCTCTTGTCCGGATATATTTTCTGGAGGCAAAAGAAAAATATTACCTAAATTAAGTTCACTAAAATTTTGAATAATCAGTTCTCTTGAAAAAGCGGGAAAACCATTATCAGCAAGTGGTAAAAATTCAACTTTATTTACACCTGTTTGTAAGGGTAAATTGTATAAACAAAATTTTCCATTTAAGTCAGTAAAGGTCCATGACTCACTCTTACGAACAAAAACTTTTACACCTGCTACAGGATTACGGTTTTGGTCAAGAACCCGACCAAAGACTGCAGATGACTGTACTGTTAAGCGAAATATTTTAAGTGAATTAGTTAATGAGCTATTGTCACTTTTATCGGTGACGCTTCCCGTAATTACATTTAAACCCTCGACCAAAGGAACAGTAATAATAAACGTTAAATCATCATCAATTACGGCTTCATGTCCTTGAATATTAACTGAAAGCCCCTGTTCTGATACATGCCCGGAAATTGAAAGGTTGTTACGTTTAGTTGCGATAAGATTTTGAATATCATCAAGGAATGCAGAGGGTGGGGTAATATCATATTGAAAATGACTTGTATGCGCTGTTTCATTACCTGCCAAATCAGATACCTTAATAACAAAATTATGTGCCCCTTCAGCTATTTGAGTTCTTGTATAGGATATACCTGTAGATGTAACTTTACAGTCACCCGTAATATCAACCTCATCTAATAAAACCACTGTTGATTGAGGATTAATACCTGAGTATAAGTCGTTATATTTTGCCCGAAACGTAAGCGGTACATTATTTACAAAATCATTTTCTTCCGGATAAACATCAGTTATTACCGGCCCAACTTTATCAACATAAAAAGTGATTTTCTCTTCCGAACTATTACCACATTTATCTGTATATAATACGGATAAATTATGAGCTCCATGTTCTAAATCCCTGTTTATTTTGCAGCTAACGCGGTTGTTATTAATGCTGCTATCTTCAGTCAATATTTCACCGTCTAAAACAAAGCTCACCATTTCTACGCCGACATCTTCAATGAGCGCTAACTCGCCCAACCTTAATTTTCGGAGTGGGGAAATATCAAGACAAATATAAAGGGGTCTTAAATATTCTTTAAGCTCTAATAGCTTGCTTTTATTAATGCCTGTTTTTAACGTTATCTCCTTTATATCAGACTCGATAATCTCTTTAACCTTCATGGGTAGCAACTCTCTATACTCATTAGGATTAATTATTGTTCGAGCGATCAATTTAGCTTTTTCTATGTTTCTGGTAAGTGTTCTTCGTGGTATTCTTTGAGACAAGACATCTCCTAAATTTGCCAGATCTCCTATGCGTGTAACATTTAATTCCTTATACGCATAAAGATTTCTTCCTCCAACTCCCATCATATCTTTAACGTCATGCTGTGAAGCTGATGACCAGTTTTTACTTTTAAAATTTATTTCTATTGTGTAATCATTCTCATTTAAAAAACCTCCTATGGAAGGATAAGAGTTATTAATTTCTGGAGGACTTGTATCAATAATAATTACACATTCCGTAGGAAGTGAATGATTACCACAATTGTCCGCTATCGTTGCTGACAGAATGTGTTTGCCTTCCCATATTTTTTTGTAAAGGTGATATGTCAATATCATCTTTTTTTCTGTTGTTTCTTTAGAAACTAACTTAACTTTCACTTTTTCATTATTTAATAAAAATTGAAGCGAATCAGTATTAACACCTGAGTTCAGGTCTTCGACCTCAAAGCTAAACTCCGGATAAAAATTATTGGAATAAATTGTAGGCTTAATGAATTTAAGAATGGGAGCATGAGTATCGACAGTAATAATCCCCCTTAGCACTTGGGTTGAAAACTCATAATCCGGGAAAAATATTTCTAATCGTATGTGGTTTTCGCCTTCAACAAGGGAATGGAAAGGTCTAAGAGAAAAACTGTCTATATTGTTTGATTCGACAAACTCTGTTTCGTCTATATCATTTATACAAAGCTTAAACTCTATTTTATTAGTGACTCCAGCATGAGTGTGACTGTAGTGTTTTTTACGTTTACCTTTTGTGAAATATGTTAGGAGACCAATATTTATTTCAGGATAAATAGATTTTGATAGTTTTGAACTTAACCATTCTAATTCAGCATGTGGTGTATATTTCAAATATTCGTTTAGAATTAAACCTTCTACTTGAATAGAAAAAGTTGTTTTATAAAGCTCTTCATTTACTCCATCGACTATACGTTGTAATTGAACAGTAATATCTTTTTGCCCGGATAAATATCCATTAAAACTTAATTCTATCTCGCTCACTCCAGAGGATATACCTCCTTCCTCGAACAGTCCTCCTACATATTTATCTTGATGAAATATTAAAAGAGATATGTTTTTCTCGGAAGAATTAAAAGCAGTATTAAAATGAATTTTTATACGGTTATTTTTTGATTGAAATGTCGCCGGTTGATTCGTAATAGTAATTTCCATATTTACGACGATCCTCTTGGATTAGATAATTATTGAGTTAATAGCAAATATAATATCAAACAAACTTCACTAAATTTAGTGTTTTCAGGTGACATATTTTACATAGTTAATAATACTGGAAATAAACTAACACCATATTCTGTTTTATAACGCTAACATGAAATAATTTATGCTGGAGCATATATTTTTATCATTAAAAACAACACATAATGTTTAATTTAATCACTTTAATATAATTAAAATAAATTATTTCTTGTTTTGCCAGGTAAAATATTTTGCCTCTTATACGTAATATTTAAGCCAAACATGTAGAAATTATAATTTGTCTTTTGTGTAGTTTGATAGTCAAAACTCTTTTGCCGCATTATTTGAATGTTAAAATATTTAGTTTTTCCTGTATTTATACTGAAAATATACAAAGCTTATTAATGGTTGTTCATAAATATCATAAGCTTATATTTTATTTTTTATATCGCTACTGAAATCTTGCATTATGTCTCTTGTTATTAATTATTTATAATGTGTGTTTTATAAGTCACATTAATTAAAATTTGGTAAATACATATACTTTTTTCATGATTGCATATACAACTATTATTTTAGTTTTTCCACTTGTCTTTACAATGCTATATTAAAACTTATCCAAATATATTTATCATTCTTTAGTTTTACATTAATTGTGAATATATCAATTCATTCCATTTTCTTAATAAGCGTGGTGTATTATTTATTCTATAATTATGGAGGAATTTGAATTTTTTATATATTGATAAAAATAACTAGGTAAATATAATTATTAAGGGGTTATGAACTAGAAATTGAGTACAGAAATTTCATGTTATTTAGTAAAAGGCCCAAATAAAGAAGGGAATGACAAATTGTTTCGATTTAAGCTTATTTATCTAGTGAAATATATCTAGAAATTATAGATAATAAGTTGGTGTTTTTAGTCAAAGAGCGGGCTTGGATATGAAAGTATTACTTATTGATGATCATGACCTCTTCAGGGATGGAATGCAGCTGGTACTCGCAAAACTGGAATCTGATATTAAAGTTTTAAGTACGGATAGTTGTGAAAATGCACTTCCACTCATGGAAGAAAATCAAGATTTGGATCTCATACTATTAGATTTAGGTTTACCCGGTTTAAGTGATATAGATGCATTAAAAGCAATACGTGAAAAATTACCTGCTGTTCCAGTTGTTGTTTTGTCTGGGAACCATGATGGGGCAAAAGTTCAAGAGATATTAAATTTGGGTGCACAGGGGTATATTCCCAAATCCACGAGCGCTGATGTTTTGATTCGTTCACTCAAGCTGGTTCTCTCCGGAGGTATTTATATTCCGCCAGAAATTCTGTCTCAGTTAGGTCAGGTAACAAATCATCGTTCAAGTGACAATGCAGATGTTTCATCATTGGCTCATCGAGCATCTGATAAAATAGAGACACCATTGACTCCAAGACAGAATGAGGTGTTAGGAAAACTTGTTCATGGTTATTCTAATAAGGAAATTGGACGATTATTAGATATGGCTGAATCTACTGTACGCGTTCATATTGCGGCCATCCTTAAAGAATTTAATGTTTCTAATCGTACCCGAGCAGCACATGTTGCTGTACAAAAAGGCTGGATTATCGTTGAGCAGGAACAATAGTATTATTTAGATAATAATAAAGAATTCAGTAACGCTCGCAGCTTCCCTCCGGAAACAGGTTTGTGTAAGATTTGAAAACCACTTTCCTTTGCTTCTTTAATTCGATTGGGCGCGGTGTCACCTGTAATTATGACGGCGGGTATTTCACTATCTTGATAGTGAGCATATATAGCATGTATTACATTAACCCCCGTTTCATGATTCTGTAATCGATAATCAGCCAGGATGATATCAGGCTTATGTGATTGTTGTGGTTTTTCTTTTACATCCTCAATTGATGTAAACTCCAGAACTTTGCAGCCCCATCCTTCTAAAAGAAGTTTAAGGGCGCTCCTTATTTCTTCTTCATCTTCAATAATAACAACGGTTTTGTCAGCTAACTCAGCGTTTGATGTTAATGCAATAATATTGGCTTGAGGCATTTGCTGTGATGAACTACGAGGAAGTTCAATAGAAAACACAGAGCCTTTGCCAGGTATTGATTGTATTGACAACTTAGCCTTGAGTAAGTCTGCTAATCGAGTGACGATAGATAGTCCAAGACCTAAACCTTTGCTGCGATCGCGGCCAGCGTTATCCAGCTGGAAAAATTCTTCAAAGATAAAATCAGTTTTGTTTTTCTCAATTCCTATACCTGTATCATAGACAGACAATAGAACTGAATTATTGCTTCGCCGGCAGCCAATTAATACTCTGCCGTGATTTGTATAACGAATCGCATTTGAAATTAAGTTACGTAATATTCGATCTATGATTTGACTATCAGTATTTAAACATAAAGATGTTGGTATAAAGAGAATTCTTAACCCTTTCTCTTTAGCAATAGAGTTAAACTCATTTGTTAAATTATCAAATAAATTTTGGATAGCAAAAGGTTTTACATTAATACTTATAATATCAGCATCAAGTTTTGAGATGTCCAGCAATGATTCCAACAGGCTTTCCAAAGATGATAAGGATTTTTTAATTTTATCGACAATAATAGCTTGCTCTGAATCCTGATAACGTTCATCTAAAACATCAAGTAATAAACTCATGGTATGTAATGGTTGACGTAAGTCATGGCTGGCTGCCGCCAGAAATTTTGTCTTAGCGGTGTTTGCAGATTCTGCTTTTTCTTTTTTAATTTGTAGTTGTTGGATTAGTTCAGTGTTTTCATTGCGTAGGATGATTGATTTATCGAGTGTTTTTTGATTTTTTTTTGCAATGACAAGTTGTAATAAGAGGAAGACTGACAACATCAAACTCAGGATAAAAAAACCGGGTTTTTCAGTTGAGTTTAATATATAAGCGAAAGGAAGAATTGTAGGAATGGCAAAAGCATAATAGGACAAGGCAAAGTTGGATAATGAAGCTGAAGAACCGACTGTTATCCCGGTTAAGGTCATTAATAAAAATAACATAATAACGAGGTTGTCAGTCTGCAGAAATAAAAGTGATGTTGCTCCCCATGAACAACCGGAGATAAATGCGGTTAAAACAAAAAACCATCCCCACCAGATAACACCCTTATCGTCTCGTTGCTGCTTTTCATAGCGTTTAAGCATAATGAAACGAAATATGGATATCATGATGACAACAGCCATCCAGTACAAACTTAAATCATTGCTAGTAACTTGATACAGAAAAAATGTCAGAAGAGAAGCAATGAGTATATTGCCGATTAAAACAGATGGTACCTGCTTATAGAGAACTCTAATTCTCTCTGCCTGTAACTGCTGTTTTGGCATGACAGTAATGGTATCAGTGTTGCTATCTGGATTAGGCATGATGTTCTATATGTTAATGCTTTGTAATTATTCATTCAACTTCATTCAATAATATGCTTTTTAGCTGACGTGCTATGTTGCCAATAATGTCAAAGTGATATGCTCATAGAATGGATATTACCAATCATATAAACCAATTACCTGAATTACTTCAGTCTTCTGTAGAGCTGCAATGGCAATCCTTTGTTGAGTCGGATATTGATGTTTCTTCATTGCCCTCTGAAGTTGTTGAGTCCTTACTAAAAGTTTGGGCATGTTCTGATTTTGTGATGCAAACGTGTGTCCGTTTTCCTGAGTTATTTCTGGAGTTAGTTTCAAGTGGTGAACTATTAAAGTCCTATACAGACGGACACTATAAAAGGTCGATTGTTACTGATTTAAAAAAAGGTGCTGAAGAAGCATTAGGTAAACAGTTACGCGTATTTCGTCGCCGTGAAATGTTACGTATTGTCTGGCGGGATATTGCGGGTTGGGCTGAGCTAAGAGAAACCACGCATGATCTTTCTTACATGGCTGAAGCGAGTATTGATTATGCTTTGTCGAATCTTTATCAATGGCAGTGTGAGGAATTGGGTACTCCAGTAAACGAAGAGGGTGTGATTCAACAACTTGTTGTTTTGGGAATGGGTAAGTTGGGTGCCTGGGAGCTGAATGTTTCATCTGATATTGATTTAATTTTTGCTTTTCCTGAAGAAGGAGAGGTTAAAGGTGGTCCAAAATCATTAACTAACTCAGAATTTTTTTCTCGTTTAGGTAAAAAGTTGATTCATTCTTTAGATCAACAAACTGCTGATGGTTTTGTTTTTCGAGTGGATATGCGTTTACGTCCTTTTGGTAAAGGTGGTCCACTGGTTTCAAGTTTTAACAGTTTTGAAAATTATTACCTTGTTCATGGTCGCAGCTGGGAACGATATGCGATGGTTAAGGTGCGTGTTGTTGCCGGTGACCATGAACAAGGTGAAGCTTTACTTTCCATGTTAAGACCCTTTGTTTATCGACGTTACCTAGATTACGGCGCGTATGAATCTTTGCGTGAATTAAAGGTAATGATCACGCAGGAAGTGAAACGCAAGGGAATGAAAAACAACGTTAAGCTGGGTTCGGGTGGAATTCGGGAAGTTGAATTTATTGCGCAGGTCTTTCAGTTAATACGTGGTGGGCGCGATACTGATTTACAGGAACGGCGTGTACTCATAGTGCTGGACTGTCTGGTGAAAAAAAAGCTGTTACCTGATTATGTTGTGAATGAATTAAAACAGGCATATATCTTTTTACGCAATACAGAACATCGTCTTCAGGAATATCAGGACAGGCAAACGCACAACTTACCGGATGATGAAGCAGGACAAGCTCGTCTTGCATTGGCTATGGGTTTTGAAAGCTGGCCATCATTTTTATCTGAACTGGATCAACATCGTGAAAATGTTGAAGGGCATTTTGAACAGGTTTTTGTTGCGCCTCAGATTGAAACGGGCGAAATTGAAAACAGCAAAGTAGAACAAAGTAAAACTAAAGTCGATTCAGAACAGCAGTCTGAGTTTCAACAACTTGAAGCACTTTGGTATAACAAACTGGATGAGGATGATGCCTTTGGTTTGCTAGCAAAAAAAGGCTTTAGTGATTGTGCATCTGTTTTAAAACAACTCAAAACATTACATGGCAGTCGTCAATATGCCTCGTTAAGCCGGCAGGGACAAACGCGTTTAGATCGACTTATGCCATTATTACTGGGAGCATTACAGCAGGTCGATAATGTTGACATTACCTTTGAACGTATTTTATCACTGCTTTCCAATGTGGCCCGACGAAGTGTTTATCTCGCTTTATTATTAGAAAATCCAATGGTGTTATCACAGTTAATTAAATTGTGTTCAGCCAGTCCCTGGATCGCGCGTTACCTGCAACAGTTACCTATTTTATTAGATGAGTTAATGGATCCCCGTAGTTTGTATCAACCGCCTGAGAAAAGGGAGTTGGAGAATGAGATAAGGCAGCGATTAGCACAGCTTGATGTTGATGATGTTGAGCAGGGCATGGATGCGTTACGCCATTTCAAACAGTCAAATGTATTACGGGTAGCCGCGGCAGATATCGCAGATGCCTTGCCATTAATGAAAGTAAGTAGCCACCTGTCCTGGATCGCAGAAGTTATTCTGGATGAATCGCTTGAACAAGCCTGGCGCCACCTGGTTTCACGTCATGGTCGACCGGTTTGTAAGCTGGAGCAGGGTGAAGACAGTGTTTGTGACAAAGGCTTTGCCATTATCGGTTATGGCAAATTAGGGGGCTATGAACTGGGATACGCTTCAGATCTGGATATGGTCTTTTTGCATGGCTGTGAAAGTAATAATTTGATGACCCTGGGAGAGGAAGAAAAGGGTGAAAAGCCCATTGCAGTTGCTGTATTTTTTGCTCGCTTAGGCCAGCGTATTATTCATTTACTCACTGCACATACTTCGGCGGGTATTCTTTATGAAGCGGATATGCGTTTACGGCCTGATGGTGCTTCAGGTTTATTAGTGACTAACCTGAAGTCATATCAAAATTATCAGTTGAAAAAAGCCTGGTTGTGGGAACATCAGGCACTTGTTCGGGCGCGTGTCGTGGCGGGTGATCCTCAAATTGCTGAGCAGTTTGCAGATATTCGTCGAGAAGTGCTTTCTCAACAGCGGGATAAAGCTGTTTTACGCCAGGAAGTGCTGGATATGCGAATTCGCATGCGAAAAGAGCTTTCTAAGGAGAAAAAAGGCCAGTTTGATCTGAAACAGGGGGCTGGAGGTATCGTTGATATCGAATTTATGGTGCAATACGGGGTTCTGGCATGGGCTTTTGAAAAGCCTGATTTACTGGAATTTACCGATAACATTCGCCTGTTAGAGGGATTAGCCTCAGCGGGTTTAATGGTAAAAGCGGATGTAGAAGTACTGAGTGATGCATACCGGACTTTTCGGGCCAGATTACATAAAATGGCGCTTCAGGAACAACCGGGACTGGTTGATGCTGAAGAATATAGTGAATTATCGGCAGCTGTGCGGCGAATTTGGCTGGACTGGCTGGAAAATGAATAAAGCAACTGTGATTTCGGCATAATCTTCGCTGAGATTCAGAAGAAATAACAAATTTGGGAGAAAGATTTATGTCGATGGCTGACCGCGATGGCGTTATTTGGTTGGACGGTGAGTTAGTACCGTGGCGAGAGGCCAAGGTACATGTGCTAACACATACCCTGCATTATGGTACCGGTGTTTTTGAAGGCGTACGTGCTTATCATGCCGAGCAAGGTACCGCGATTTTTCGCCTTGAAGATCATACTGATCGTTTATTTCGTTCGGCACATATATTAGGAATGAATATTCCGTATGATAAAGCGACTTTAAATGAAGTACAAAAACAAATAGTGCACGAGAATAAACTCGATTCAGCTTATCTGCGTCCGATGTGTTTCTATGGTTCAGAAGGAATTGGTTTACGTGCTGATAACCTTAAGGTTCATGTTATGGTGGCCGGCTGGGAATGGGGCGCGTACCTGGGTATCGAAGCTCTCGAAAAAGGTATTCGTATTCGTACATCTTCTTACACGCGTCATCACGTTAATATCACGATGTGTAAAGCCAAGGCAAATGGTAACTACATGAATTCAACGCTGGCATTACAGGAAGCAATACGTGACGGTTATGACGAAGCGTTATTATTAGATGTTGATGGTTTTGTTGCTGAAGGCAGCGGCGAAAATGTTTTTATAGTTCGAAACGGTATTATTTATACGCCAGATTTAACTTCTGCACTTGAAGGTATTACCCGTGAAACGATTGTGACACTTGCTGAAGAGTTTGGTTACAAAGTACGTGAGAAGCGTATTACGCGTGATGAAGTTTACGTAGCCGATGAAGCCTTCTTTACAGGAACTGCAGCAGAGGTGACACCGATTCGTGAGCTGGATGGTCGAACGATTGGGGCAGGTAAACGCGGTCCAATAACAGAAAAACTACAAGCTAAATATTTTGATTTAGTTCATGGTCGTGTAGCAGAACATATGGACTGGTTAAGTCCGGTTAAATAATTCATTTAAGGTTATAACAACAAGTTAAACTAACCTGAATTAATATAATAAAAGGGTGTGAGGAGATGGGTGATAAAGTGAATGCAAGTACAAAACCTTTAGAGTCAAATGCAGTAAAGCGCTATGAAATAACAAATAAAGATTTACCTTTACATTGCCCAATGCCAAATATGTCACTTTGGAATTCTCATCCCAGGGTTTATTTACCGATTGAAGATAGTGGTGAAGCAACTTGCCCGTATTGTAGTGCTGTTTACGTTTTAAAAGACTAATAAATAATATGAAAATAGAATTACCTTCTCTGGCTGCAGCTAATGTTTTAGTTGTTGGTGACTTAATGTTAGATCGTTACTGGCATGGTGATACATCACGGATATCACCAGAAGCCCCGGTACCTGTTGTTTTGGTGGGTGAGTCAGAAGAACGTGCGGGTGGTGCAGGTAACGTGGCGCTAAATATTTCAGCGCTGGGAGCAAAAGCCTGCTTAATGGGGTTTACCGGTGATGATGAGCCTTGCCAGGCATTGGAAAAATTATTAAAACCGGTTGGTATTGATTGTATTTTTGATAAGTTAGCCGGCGCCGCAACGATTACTAAATTACGTGTACTAAGTCGACATCAACAATTGATTCGACTTGATTTTGAAGATGGTTTTGAAACTCAGAAAGCGGATAATTTACTTAAAGGTTTTCAATCTCAATTATCCAGTGCGGGTGCAGTTGTTTTATCAGATTATGGAAAAGGTACATTACGTCAGGTGCAGGAGTTCATTCAGCTTGCACGCAAAGCGGGTAAAGTTGTGTTAGTTGATCCCAAGGGTTCTGATTTTACTAAATATCGCGGCGCAAGTTTAATAACACCAAACATGCATGAGTTTGAAGGTGTTGTTGGTCCTTGTGAGGATGATGAAGATATTGTAAAAAAAGGTCAGGACTTAATGACAAGTCTTGAATTGCAGGCATTACTCATTACTCGCAGTGAACGCGGTATGACCTTATTACAAAAAGATCTGCCTGCTATTCATTTACCGACACGTGCTAAAGAAGTTTTTGATGTGACCGGTGCCGGTGATACGGTTATTTCTGTTTTAGCTTCAGCTATTGCTGCCGGGGAATCATTCGCAGATGCGACCGCCTTATCAAATCTTGCTGCAGGTATTGTAGTCAGTAAGTTAGGTACTGCAACAGTAAGTATGAATGAGATACGCAGTACTCTAAGAGAACAACATCAAATCCAGCGTGGCACGGTTGATGAAGATACATTACTGCAACTTGTTAATGAATCAAAGGAACATGATGAAACGGTTGTTATGACTAATGGTTGTTTTGACATTTTACATGCAGGGCATGTTGCTTATTTAGAGCAAGCAAGAGAGCTGGGTGATAGATTAATTGTTGCAGTTAATGATGATGATTCAGTTAAACGTCTTAAAGGGCCGGAACGTCCGGTTAATACGATGGAAAAACGTATGCGTATGTTAGCTGCATTGCAATGTGTAGATTGGGTTGTGCCTTTTTACGAAGACACACCAACAAGACAAATTTGTAAGTTAATGCCGGATATTCTGGTTAAAGGTGGCGATAACGATCCGGATAAAATTCCAGGTGGAGATTGCGTGCGTGAAGCCGGTGGTGAAGTAAAAGTCCTGACTTACATTGATGGCGTATCAACAACTGGCATTATTAGTACTATTCGTGAGACTGAAAAGAAATTAAATAAGTAGAGTTATGGATGAACGCTTCTGATTTAACATCATCAAGTTCAATAAATAACAAAGCTAAACAACTTAATGTTGATGTTGTTATTTTTGGTGGTGGCGTTGCTGGACTTTGGTTATTGGCACGATTACGTCAGCTCGGTTACCAAACACTTTTACTTGAAACGCAATCACTCGGTGCAGGTCAAACCCGTTATTCACAAGGCATTATTCATGGTGGTGCTAAGTATGCGTTAATTGGAAAGTTAACGGCATCTACAGAATCAATTTTTGCTATGCCACAAATCTGGCGTGATTGCCTGGAGGGAAAAGGTGAGGTGGATCTTTCTTCAGCAACCGTTTTGTCTTCACATCAATATATGTGGTCAACCCCTGGTTTGTTATCTCGTATATCCGGATTTTTTGCCAGCAGGGTCATGCGTGGACGTATGCTTGCGGTGAAAAAAAATGATCGCCCTGTTATTTTTCAGAATAAAAAATTTAAAGGTAAGGTTTATCAGCTGGATGA
This sequence comes from uncultured Thioalkalispiraceae bacterium, assembly GCA_964654445.1. GTDB lineage: Bacteria > Pseudomonadota > Gammaproteobacteria > UBA6429 > Thiohalophilaceae > JAGLTQ01. The sequence goes on along the minus strand of CAZZIS010000019.1, from coordinate 15,085 downwards.
ACCTGTTTTAGATTCAGCCAGTGTCATCAATGCCCTTGCTACTCCTAATATAAATAATATTATGCATATAAATGCCGTAACTGAATTTTCAGAAAAACAATTTAGTGTGGAAGCTGTTAATGGTGAGATTTGGAATATTACTGCCGAGAAAATCATTTTATCAGCGGGTGAAGGTAATTCTGCTTTATTAAAGCAAATGGGACGTACTGTTCCTGAAATGCAACTGCGTCCTTTACAAATGGTGATGGTACGAGGTGGTTTACCCGAAAAATTGTATGCGCATTGTTTAGGTGCAAGTGTTAATCCACGCATAACAATTACCAGTAATGAGGACAAACAGGGAAATATTGTTTGGTACCTGGGTGGGCAGTTGGCAGAAGAGGGCATTGACCGAACTGCGGAAGAACAAATCAGTAAAGCAAAAAAAGAGTTGCAGTCTTTGATGCCATGGTTAAATTTTTCTGCGATGCAGTGGGCGACATTAAATATAAATCGCGCGGAACCAAAACAGAAAGAAGGGAAACGTCCTGACACTTCATTTTTATATGAAGACAATAATGTTATTACAACCTGGCCAACAAAGCTGGCGTTAGCACCAAACTTGGCAGCTGATGTGCTTAAACAGCTAAAAAAACAAAATGTGAAAAAAAGTGGTGCAAATGAAATGCCTGATTTTAGTCATGCAAAAATTTCAGATTTACCCTGGCAGGAAGAAGAAAAATGGCAACGTTAACAAAACGTCAAATGGGTTCATGCGGTATTGAAGTCAGTGTGCTGGGATTAGGTACCGTTAAACTTGGGCGTGACCAGGAAGTCAAATATCCCAGCGGATTTACTATTCCAAATGATAATGAAGTGCGTGACTTATTAGCATTAGCAAAAGATCTTGGTATTAACTTTATTGATACCGCACCGGCTTATGGCAATAGCGAAGAACGTCTGGGTCAATTAATGACTAATCCGAATGACTGGGTCATTATGACTAAAGTGGGCGAAATATTTGAGAATGGTCAATCAAGTTTTGATTTTTCGGCAGAACATACCCGCTTGAGCGTTGAACGAAGTTTAAAAAGATTAAAGCGTAATAGTTTAGACATGGTATTGGTGCACTCAAGTGGTGATGATATGCATATCATTAATAATGAAGGCGCATTGGAAGAACTAGACCGGCTTAAACAAAAAGGATTGATTCAATCATATGGTATGTCGACCAAAACAGTAGAAGGTGGCATGTGGGTGGTTGAAAATACCGATGTGGTTATGGCAACGTTAAATTTAAGTGATGATCATGATTTGCCTGTAATTAAACGCGCTTATGAATTAAATAAGGGTGTGATAATAAAAAAAGGTTTACAAAGTGGCCATGCTGATAAATCAGCAGGTGGTGGCGGTGTTGAAAAAGCTTTTGAATATATTTTTGACCACAAGGGTGTCAGCAGCGTGATTGTTGGAACCATTAATCAAAATCATCTGAAACAGAATGTTGATGTTGTTAATCGAATTTGTAGTTAATCAAATCAGAAAAAATATTAACTGTGAGCGCTATGGGTAAGATGGGTAATACACACCACGCTCAACAAATATTGGTTGCTGGTCCTGCCTGGGTAGGGGATATGGTGATGGCACAAAGCCTGTTTATCACTTTAAAACAAAGGCCATTCCCGGTTGAGATTGATGTATTAGCACCTGCCTGGTCAAATCCAGTACTAGCGCGTATGCCCGAGGTTAGAGAGGCGATTAATTTACCTGTCTACCATGGCGAGTTTGGTTTTTTTCGACGTTATCAACTGGGAAAATCATTACGCACTAAAAAATATGATCAGGCAATTATTACTCCTCGTTCATATAAGGCTGCGTTAGTGCCTTTTTTTGCCAGTGCTAAACAACGTACCGGTTATCGTGGTGAAATGCGTTATGGCGTACTTAATGACATCCGTTTACTGGATAAAAATATTTTAAAGCAAACAGTACAACGTTATGTTGCACTGGGTCTGGAACAGGAATTTAATGAGGCTATTTCTCAACCTCCTGATATTCCTTTTCCAAAATTATTAATAAATGAAAATAATCTACAGAGATTATTAACAAAATTAGATCTTAATCTGGACAAGCCTGTTGTTGCTTTTTTACCTGGAGCTGAATACGGTGAAGCTAAACGCTGGCCTGTTGAGCATTATGCTCAACTTGCTAATAATCTGGGCGAGCAAGGATTACAGGTTTGGATATTAGGTTCAGAAAAAGATCATACTGCAGCAGTAGCTATTGCTAAAGGAAATACCGCTGTGAATCTCTGCGGGAAAACATTGCTGGAAGATAGTATTGATTTATTATCAGTGTGTAAGAGTTCAGTAACGAATGATTCAGGGTTAATGCATATAGCTGCTGCAGTAAATATTCCCCTGGTAGCAATATATGGTTCATCAACTCCGGACTATACGCCGCCACTTTCTAATCAGGTAAAAATACAGTATCTTGGTCTGGAATGTAGTCCTTGTTTTAAACGAGAATGTCCATTAGGGCATACGCGATGTTTAAAAGAGATAAAGCCGGAAAATGTTTTTCAATCTGTATTAGAACAAATTAGATAACAGGACATAATGTGGCCACGCTTAGCGTAACTTTAATTGTTAAAAATGAAGAAAAAAATCTGGCTGAATGTCTGGAGACAGTGAAATGGGCAGATGAAATCGTTGTGCTCGATGCAGGTAGTGAAGATAAAACGATTGAGATCGCTAAAATGTATACTGATAAAGTTTATATTAATGCAGACTGGCAAGGTTATGGCATTCAGCGTCAACGTTTACAGGAATTTACATCGGCTGACTGGGTATTAATGCTGGATGCTGATGAGCGACTTACTCCGGAACTTATTTCTGAAATAAAAAATGTACTTAAACGGGATGACAGTAACACAGTTTATGCCTTGCCGCGTTTATCATGGTGCTTTGGTGAATTTATTCGGCATAGTGGCTGGTACCCCGATTATGTCACCAGGTTGTATGCTAAAGATAAAGCGCAATATAGTGGTCAATTGGTTCATGAGAAGCTTGAATATGATAGCAATCTTAATTTAGTTAAATTAAAAGGTGATTTGCTGCATTATACTTATCGTGATCTGGAGCATTATCTGGTTAAGTCCGCAGGGTATGCATCTGCCTGGGCTGAACAACGAAAAAGAAAGGGTAAGACGTCTTCTCTTTCTCAGGGCTTCTTGCATGGAATAGCGTGTTTTTTGAAAATGTATGTTTTTCGTTTAGGCTTTTTGGATGGAAAACAGGGGTTGTTATTGGCCATGTTGTCTGGACATTCAACTTTCGTAAAATATGCTGATCTTTGGGTTCGTCAACAGAAAAAAAAGCCCGACTAATTTTTTAAAAATTTATCATTTATTTTATTTGCCGCTTCTAAAATATTTATTTTTTGCATATCAGATTCATGCTCATCCTCCGGGGGAGTAAAGGCCAATCTTCGTTCCTCCGAATTTAAGGTTTGCCATCTTAATGGAGTAGCAGAACGTCGACGCTGATAAAAAGCTGCAGTTGGACGATCTAATGCGCCAGCAATATGTAATGGTCCGGTAGAACCCCCTATAAAAAATTCGCAGAGTTGAATGATTTTGGCAAAATTAACCAATCCTTTTGTAGATGGATATACAATATGAGGAGTATCTTTTAATAATTGCGAGAGATTATTGGCATATTCGATTTCATCCGGGCCTGCTGTAATAACAAAAGTAGTGTTGTCATTGATATTGAGGTTCTTAGCTAAAGTTGCATATTGCTTAAGGTTCAGGTTAGTTGCGGAGCCCCCCGTGCCTGGATGTATAAAAATCAACTTATTATTTACGTTTAATTTATTTTCTTTACAGAAATTAGCACGTAATTCATTAATTTCCTCTTCTTGAAATTGTAAAAAGGGTGCTTTTGGCATTTCTTTAACAGGCAATCCAACATCAGTTAGATATTTTATAGCCATATCAAGATTATATTCATATTCGGGTTTTAATGAGCGAGATCGACGCTGAGTTAACCGGTGGTTGTAAAATATTTGTGCAATTTTTGTGGCGGGGGCTAAACGGTATTTTGTTCCTGATAATAGTGATAAAATTCCTGTTCGAGTTGTGGAAAAAAGTGTAATAATTACGTTATATTGTTCATTGCGTAACTTTTTTAATAAGCTGTATTGTTGTGATAATGTTGCATTAGTCCCCGGGTCAATGATGACTTTATCAATGTGTGGATAGATATTTGCTAAAGGACTGGTATATTCAGGAACAAGTACATGTATTTCACAATTTGAAATAGCTGATTTTAATAAGACATAAACCGGAAAACTTAAAATAAAGTCCCCCAGTTTGTCGTTGCGAACAATAAGAATTTTCATATGGAAAGAATAATGTTCTATCAGCAGTTAAAAGAAGTCTTTAATAATACTCAAAAGCAGGAAAAATTAACATATATAATACTATTTCTTTTTCCTATTGCTGGTCCTGTCGTCAGACACTGGAATAGTTTTTTCTTTTTAACGATAACCTTCTTATCATTCTATTTTTTAATTACTAAAAAAAATAAAAAACCATTGCTAAAAGAAGAAAAGATTTTGCTTTCGGCTTTTGGTTTATTTTTTGCTGCATTTATTATTAGTGCTAATTTAAATGGTTGGGGTGAATTTCAAACAGTTGAGCTTGGGAATGAGTTAATGTTTCTATGGTCTATACCAATATATTTATTAATACGAGAGCATAAATATGCGTTATTAGTTTTGTTCGCAGGTATATTGTTGAGTGTTCCCATTATATTTTTATTTTCTTTATATGAGTTTTATTATCCTCACCAACCATTTTTAGAGGGCGCGTATTCGCAACTCTTTCTTGGGCCAATATTGGCAATGATGCTATTATTTTATCCTGCTGCATATAAAACATGGTTTAGTAATAACAAACATATATGGATTGTATATGTTGCATTTGGTTTGAGTATCTTCGTTATTATTTTTACATATGCCAGAACTGCTTACTTAACATTATTACTTGGTGTTCTTGCGCTGATGTTTTTTTATGTGAAAAAAACAAAGCATATTTTTTTATATTTAACAGTAATAATAGCCATAATTTCAGGATTGTTAAGTCATCCACAGGTGAATTATCGTGTGCTGCTTGCAGTTGATGATGTAAAACAATATTTTATTCAATCTGATGTTGATTCGCCTGCACGGAAAACCAGTTTAGGGGTTCGTTTGGAAATGTGGAGAGCATCACAATATGCAATTAAGGAACATCCTTTTTTTGGAATCGCCTCTGCAAACTTTCCCGAATTTATTAAGCCATATATTCAAAGTGGAAAAGTAGGCAGTGAAGTTAAAATTGCAGGTACGCTACATAATACTTTTGTTGAGGTGATTGTTAGCAAGGGTTTGTTTGGTTTATTTTTATTGCTTATTTTGTTTTATTACCCTTTATATTTAGCCTGGAAAAATCGACAGCGGTGTAAATCATGCTTTAGATATATTTTTCTATTTTCCCTTTCTTTGACAACCATTTCGATGGGGTTATCAAATCTTGTTAATAAAAATAACGCGGTATCTTACTTAATTATATTTACTGCAATATTTTTTGCTTATATGATGAGAATGTTTTATCCGAATAATTTTAAAACTGATTCAGAAGAAAAATGAAAACATTAGAATTATGCATGTCAAAGGGTTTTGGTGGCCTGGAATTATATGTTTTTAAAGTTATTAAATATTTAGACGAAAATAATTTTGATTATGATATTTTGATACAAAAAGAATCATTTTTATTAAATAAATTATCAAAGGAAAACATTTCCAGCATTAACTATTCACCGATTTTTCACCATTTCCCGCTTTTTTCTGCTTTTAAGTTGTCTGCATATATTAATAAAAATAAAATTGATGTTTTACATGTTCATTGGGGCAATGATCTTTTTTTTGCTGTTCTGGCAAAAACATTTAGCCGGCGAAAAGTAAAATTAATTTATACACGACAAATGTCATTAACACGAAAAAAAGATGATTTTTATCATCGTTTTTTATACGGAAACGTTGATGCATATTTGGTTATTACTAAAGCGCTATATGATGATGCTATAAAATATCTTCCATTAAATAAAGAACGTATTCATGTGCTTTATTACGGTGTGCCTGCTATAAATAAAGATAAGGAGATATGTAATAAATATATTTCTCAGTCTGGAATGAATAAGAATGTATTTAGATTAGCTATATTTGGCCGCATTGAAAAAGGAAAAGGGCAACACCTTGTTATCGAAGCAGTCAATAATTTAATAAAACAAGGCCAGGCAATTCAACTTGCCATTATTGGTCATATTATGGATAAGGATTATTTCAAACAACTTGAAGATGAAATAAAGGTAAATCATCTGCAAGATAGTATTTTTTATTTAGGTTTTCATGATAATCCAACCAGCATTATGTCCTGTTTTGATGCTGTAGTATTGGCAACCAAATGTGAAACATTTGGTTTGGTTCTGCCAGAAGCAATGCGGGCAGGTGCTGCTGTTATAGGTTCAAACTGTGGTGGCGTACCTGAAATAATAAATCATGAAAAAACAGGTTTGCTGTTTGAACCGGAAAATGCAAAAGATTTAACCTCACAATTATTAAAGCTCGTTGAAGACAGGAGTTTTTGTAATCAGCTTGCAACTGCTGGTAAAAAAGATGCTGACAAACGTTTCTCAGAAGAGAAGCACTTTGAAAAATTACTGGTTTTTTTTGAATCTGCTTAAATTAAAAATGGCGTTAAGCACGTCCTTCTTTAATTAAATTATCAAAGTAGCTAATTGTTTTTTTCAAGCCTTGCTCAAGTTTAATTTTGGGTTCCCAGTCTAATTCTTTTTTAGCTAATGTTATATCAGGTTGACGTTGTTTTGGATCATCCTGAGGTAGCGGATTTAAACTCAATTTAGATTTTGAGTTTGTCATTTCAATGATTTTTTCCGCAAGCTCTTTAATTGTAAATTCTACCGGGTTACCTAAATTAACCGGACCAGTGAAATTATCATCCGATGCCATTAGACGGATAAAGCCATCAATCAGTTCATCAACATAGCAAAAAGAACGGCTTTGTGAACCATCACCATAGATAGTGATATCTTCACCTTTTAAGGCTTGAATAATAAAGTTAGATACAACACGGCCATCATTCGGATGCATGTTTGGCCCATAGGTATTAAATATCCTGGCAACTTTAATTTTTAAATTGTGCTCACGGAAATAATCAAAAAATAATGTTTCAGCACAGCGCTTACCTTCATCATAACAAGAGCGAATACCAATAGGGTTGACGTTACCCCAGTAATCTTCAGTCTGAGGATGAACATGAGGATCACCATATACTTCACTGGTTGATGCCTGCATAATTTTGGCATTTTGACGGTTTGCCAGGCCCAGCATATTGATAGCACCTAATACATTGGTTTTATTAGTGTGGATTGGATTGTGCTGGTAATGGGGTGGTGATGCCGGACAGGCCAGGTTATAAATTTCATCAACTTCAAGATGAATAGGAAATTCCACATCATGACGAATTAATTCAAAATATTGGTCATCTATTAAATGAATAACATTTTCTTTTGTGCCAGTGAAAAAATTATCCAGACATAAAATTTCATTACCTTCTTTTAATAAACGCTCACAAAGGTGAGAACCTAAAAAGCCTGCACCACCAGTAATAAGTATACGTTTGCGATGATAATTATCCATTTGTAGCATCCCGTCCAATTGATAGGTAACTAAACCCCAGTTTATGCATCAGTTTTGGTTCGTACTGGTTTCGACCATCAAAAATGACATGGGATTTCATTAAGTTTTTCATTTTTTCAAAATCCGGATTGTTGAAAGGCTTCCACTCAGTGACAAGTATAAGTGCATCAACATCAGGTAGAGCTTCGTACTGGTGTTCGGCTAATTTTAAATGTCCATTTTCAAACCAGTCTTTGGGTAACTCCTGATGTGCAATTTCACTGGCAACAGGATCGTAGGCGACGACATTGGCACCAGCAGCAATCAGTTCGTGCAATATGACTTTTGATGGTGCTTCACGCATGTCATCGGTACCAGGTTTGAATGCCAGACCCCATAACGCAAATGTCATACCACTGAGATCTTTTCCATAGCGATCAACTATTTTTTCAAATAATCGGTATTTTTGCTGATTATTTCGTTGTTCGACTGCTTTTAGAATGATGGCGTCGTAATCGACAGAATTTGCGGTACGGATTAGAGCTTGTACATCTTTAGGGAAGCATGAACCACCATAACCACAACCAGGGTAAATAAATGAAAAGCCAATTCGATTATCTGAACCAATCCCCTGGCGCACATTTTCAACATCAACACCTAATATGTCGCAGAGGTTTGCAATTTCATTCATGAATGAAATTTTTGTTGCTAGCATTGAATTAGCTGTATATTTTGTCATTTCAGCATCACGAATGCCCATAATGATGATGTGCTGATGGTTACGCACAAAAGGTTTGTACAAGTCATGCATTATTTCAGCCGCTTTATCAGATTTAGTGCCAATAACAACACGATCCGGACGCATAAAATCTTCGATGGCGGCGCCTTCTTTGAGAAATTCAGGATTACTGGCAACATCAAAGGTAATATCGCTATTACGATTATCGAGTTCTGCCTGAATGGCTGCGGTAACTTTGTCTGCTGTGCCAACCGGTACAGTTGATTTATCAACAATGACAGCATAATCAGTAAGGTATTTACCAATATCTCTGGCGACGCCCAGAACATATTGAAGATCGGCTGAGCCATCTTCACCGGGTGGTGTGCCGACAGCAATAAATATAAGTTCGGCGCCTTCAATAACTTCAGCTAAAGATGTACTAAAAGATAACCGTTCTTCTTCAACATTTATTTTAACCAGCTCATCCAGTCCGGGTTCGTAAATCGGCAGGATGCCATTATTCAGGTTATTAATTTTATTTTCATCGATGTCAACACAGGTGACGTGATTTCCACGTTCAGCAAAACATGCACCGGTAACAAGGCCAACATAGCCTGAGCCAATAACTACGATATTCATTGAAATAAGAGTTTCCTGTAAAAATGGTATAATTTTGGAATAGATTCTAACGTAATTTTGGAACAAATCATAAAGTAATCTTGAACTGCCTGACACACTTGATAATTAAGCGTTGAGTGATGCGTAACTTATTGATAATATAAGAAAATATAGATGTATTTATAATTAATGGAGTATTTTGATTTATGACATTTCGTAACTGCATAATTTGTAAGAATAACGACAATGTTGAAAACTATTGTGAGCAAGATGGGCAGTTATACGTAAAGTGTAATTCCTGCGGACTGATTTATGTTGAGGATTTTGCAAGTCAGGCGAATATGAATAAAGCCTATACGGGTGGTGGTTTAAAGAGTTTACGCAGAAAAATTTTTGGTCCAATACGCCGAATGCGTCATATTTCAAAAGCAAAACACTTCACCCAACGAGCAGAAGAAATTTTTAAATTTGTAAAAAATGCATATGCTGGTTCTGTACAAGATAAAAATTACATTGATATCGGTTGCAATAAAGGATTTCTGCTTGAGCAAGCGGTAAAAAATGGAGTGAGAGTTTATGGTGTTGAGCTGGTTCAGGAGCTCATGACACCGTTTAAAAATACATATCCAAAGTCTAAGGATGGCATTTTTCATGAACGTTTCTCAAATGTAGCAGCAAAATTTGATGATGATTTTTTTGATATAGTCACTGCAATGGACGTGATTGAGCATTTTGAAGACCCGCTTTCAGATCTAAAACATATTTATCGAATACTAAAAAATGATGGCGTGTTTGTTATACAAACCCCCGATGTTGATTCGAAAGAAGCCGTTGAACAGAAATGTTCATGGGGTGGTTTAAAACCACTTGAGCATTTACATTTGTTCGGTAAAAGTAATTTTCAAAAGTTTGCAAAAGATGCGGGTTTTTCACAGGTTACTGTTGATGCTCCCGTTGAATATGGTGATGGAAACTTTATGGCTATTTTAAGAAAGTAATATTTATTTATTATTTAAAATAGCATGAAGGGCATTCTGAGCTTTTTCAACTGAAGCGGGACCAGAGTCATCAGACATTACTGTCTGGTGATTACCAAAATGGGGCTGGTATCTAAAAGCATTATGAGCAACAGGGAAAAAACAAACAGTCGGCGTGTAACAGGCAATTCCCAGATTTCTTAATCCGGTATCATTTACTACCAAAGCATCCGCATGAGCAACCAGCGAAAAGTCATCTTTGCCTGCGTTTATATATTTAAAATTATCATGCGAGCCAACATCCTTAGAAATAGTTTGTGCCGTTTCTTTTTCCCAGTCAGCAAGTCCAGCCAGTAATATATGATCTCTATCCGGGAATTGCTGGCAAGCATGTTTGATTAATTTTGCCATTTTTTCAAATGGCCAACACTTACTGGGTTCTGATGCAGTTGCAAAGTAGATGATATAGGGTTTTGCATAAGTTCGTTCAAGTTCCGGGTAATCAAATCTTAGTGGCCAGTCATTCTTAACACCTAGAATATTAACTTGCTCAAGCAATGCCTCAGATTCAAAACGGTAATTTGCCCTTGGTATAGCAATGTCATACAAAAGGCGATGAATACCTCGTTGCATATAGCCAATTTTTAAAGCGGCAGGATTCATTTTTGTTACCCAGTAAGAACGGCTTGATGATGTTACATTAAATAATATGTCCTGATAGCCGAGTTCTTTAGCACTGACTATTGATTCCCGGAGTCCGTATTTTTTCTCATTGCCTTTCATTACATGTACCTTATCAATAAGATCGTTTGGGATACCACCTTTATAATTTGATGCAATACTTAAGGTTAGCTCTGCGTTCGGGAATGCTTCTTTTAACGTTATTAACATTGGACGCGTCAGTAACATATCGCCAAATGCAGCATGGCGAATGACTGCGATTTTTTTAATTTTATTCCGATCCAGATTACCTGCTTTGAGGTGTGCATCTTTTTTATGCCATGAATGTTTTTCAGTCCAGAGTTTCATTTTTTATCCCCGTCTGTTTTGACATAAATTGATCTATCATTTTTTTTACATCTTCAATTGTTATTAGATCCATGACCCATTGATCTCGCACCCTTGTTCCCCATGTGATGTCATTTATATTCTTATGAAATTTTTTCTCTATTGCCTGCGGGTAACGATTGACTACCCAGTCCGGGCTTAAATAGGGCCTGGCACGATCAGGGTTAGTTGCTGCGTATAATCCAATAACAGGAGTAGCCATGGCTGTTGCCATATGTGCAGGACCAGAGTCAGGGCTAATCATGCATTTAGCCCCTTCAATGACAGATAAAAGTTCTTTTAAGTTTGTTTTACCAATTAAATTCAATGGCGCATGCTTACTTGAATTAACTATCTCATTTCCATATTGTTTTTCAATGTCAGAATGACCACCTGTTAAAACGACATCACAGTGATATTTTTCTTTTATATAGTCTGCAACCGATGCATAACCCCAGGAGTTCCAGTTGCGATAGGCTTTGCTGGAACATGGACTAATGATGATATAATTTGAAATACCTGCAAGTAGATTTTTAGCTGATTGTTGTTCGGCTGCAGCGACAGGAATATTCCATATTTTAAGATGTTCGTTAATGCCGAGAAAGTCAGAAAAACAAAATAAACTATCCATTACGTGTTGCTGAGGTATCGCGTTAATTTTTTTATTGGTAAATAGCCATTGCCCGTCTTTTGCCCGTTCACGATCAAAACCGAGTTTAATATCAGATTTAATCATTAGACTAATCAGGCTTGCCCTTAAAGACATCTGCATATGTAATAGAAGTTCAAACTTAATATGCTTTAACTGTGAGCGAACTTTAAAATATTCCCGAAACCCCTTTTTTTTATCAAAAACGATAAAATTAATTTCTGAAATATCCTTTATTAGTTGATATTCTGCTTTACCGATTATCCAGGTGATTTTTGTAGTTGGCCAGTGCTTTTGAATTGTTCTGATTACCGGTAATGTATGACAAATATCCCCAATTGCAGATAATCTTAAAATACAAATATTCTGAGGGGATCTAGTAAAATCTAACATCACAGGTTTTAGCTTCGTTGTTTATTTTTTATTTTATAAATAAAGCATTATAATACAAGTAAATTTATAAACTAAGAAGTTATTAATAGTATGAATGTCACTAATTTCCACAAAAAGGGCCAACATATTCGATATGATTCTGATATTTTTGAGCATGTTGAAGATATTAGCTTCAATTCACGTGTGTGGGCACAACGCTCCGCTATTGTGGGCTTTGCGGAAGGCCGGGGGACCACCTTTTTTATTCAACATCAGGGCCAGGATTTTGTATTAAGACATTACCAACGCGGTGGTTTGATAGCTAAAATATCTATCGATCAATATATGTGGGCCGGGTTGAGGTTTTCACGGCCATGGCGTGAATGGGATTTACTTTGGAAAATGCTAAAAAAAGGTCTGCCTGTTCCCGTTCCAGCCGCTATAAAAGTGCAAAGAAAGGGAATATTTTATAAAGCAGATATTATGATGCATCGAATTCCTCACTCAAGAACGTTAATGAATATTTTAATGTCTGAGGATCTTGCTGAAGGACACTGGATTGCAATCGGTAGCGTAATAAGACGATTTCATGAGAAAGGTGTTTATCACGCAGATTTGAATGCAAATAATATAATGCTGGATGAAGGTGGCCGATGTTTTCTAATTGATTTTGATCGATGTGGAATCAGGAAAACAAATTTGAAATGGCAAAAGGATAATTTACTAAGGTTAAAACGATCTTTAAATAAAATATCAAAAAATCAGGAGATATTTTATTATTCTGAATCAAACTGGCGTTCATTGTTACGTGGCTACGGCTGGGATGACCTTAATTATGAAGGAAGTATTTAATGAACAAATATGATGAAAAATATACAAAATGTCCAGCTTGTCAGTCTGAAAACATAATTCATTACCATCATGATTTTAGAGATAACACAATTTATAAATGCAATGCATGTCAGGTTCAATTTATGAACCCCGTTTATAGTGATGAATATTTAAATGATTATTATTCTACATATATAGACCTTGAGCAGACCAGGACGAATGATGGCATTTTGGCAGATAAATATACTCATGTTGTTAATGACAATTTTAATGCCCTGGAGGAAGTCGTTAATACGAAAGGTGAAATGCTCGACTTTGGTATTGGTAACGGTGTTCATGCAGAAAAAGCAATTGAAAAAGGCTGGAATGTAAGAGGCTACGATGTAGATTGTGCAACAACAGCAACTTTAATGGAAAGAACGGGTATCGAGGTAAAATGCGGTGACTTTTTCAAGATTGACTGGGGCAATAAGAAATTTGATTTGATCTATTCAAACCAGGTGATGGAACATTTAAAAGACCCTGTAAGCTATATTAATCACTTTGATGATATATTGAATAAAAATGGCTGTCTCTTCATAACCGTTCCTAACATTCACTCAACATCATCACGAATTAAATTTTTTCTTGAAAAGCTAAAGTTACGAAAACACAATATTGGTAAATACTATGACTCAGAGCACCATATATTTTATTACACCCCTGTATCATTAAAAAATATATTAGAAGGTAATGGTTATAAAGTTTTATTGACACGGAATTGTGTAAAACCAAAAGTCGAAGGCTCTAAATTATGGCTATTTATTAGTAATAAAATACTGGAACGATTTTACTCTACATCAACATTTGTGATGATAGCCAGAAAAATATAAAAACTCCTATGTACTTTTTCTGCGATGGATTTATCGCTAAATTCGTGTAAATATTACAATATCAGACAGATTTTCCTCAAGGATAAACTTTAAAATGACAATAAGTCACGCATTTAAACACATTAGCCGTACTGTACGAATTCCATTTAATCGCTCAAGTGCTTTTAAAAAATTGAAAGAGTTTCATGCAAAACCTTTTAGCATGGATACATTAATAGACTGGGCGATGAGCTTTCCTTCCAAAGGATACATGAGGGTAAGCAGTATACAGCAGCGTTCGGAAATTATGTCACTGGCAAAAGCAGTTGCAGAATTAAAACCGGTAAATATTCTTGAAATAGGCACAGCAAGAGCAGGTACGCTTTTCATCTGGGCTCACCTGGCATCATCGAAAGTTATAAGTTGTGATCTTGATGATGCATCCTTTAAGCGTAGTTTATATGAAGCTTTTCCCCCACCTGGCTCGTCATGCAAAGTAACACATTTAAGCGGAGACTCCCACACTAAAGAATTTCTAAAGAAAGTTGAAGCAGAACTTGATGGAGAGAAGGTCGACTTTTTGTTTATCGATGGCGATCACACTGAAGTGGGTGTTGAGTCAGATTATAATGATTATCATCACCTTGTTCGATCCGGTGGAATCATTGCTTTCCATGATATTATCGAGAAGCAGGCCATTCCAACTAACCAGGTTTATTACTTCTGGAAAAGACTCAAAGAGAATACCAATACGGAAGAGTTTGTGAATGATCCAGAACAAACAGGTTATGGTATCGGTATTGTTCGAGTACCCTGAATTTACATTTTAACAATACCGTTTTTGCAAACATAAGCATTAATTTTTCGATTTTCATTAATGATAGCAACATTATCATCACTGCCATGGCGAAGATGTTCATGGTAGAGATGATAGACAGGAATAAAAAATTTAACACTTTTTGACGCCATTCCCAATCCCTCAAAACGCCACTGCAAATCACTGTCTTCAGCACCAATACCGGGTAAATCTTCGTTGTAACCATTTATAGCCAGCATATCTTTTTTGTAACATGAAAAATTACAGCCTATAACACCAACAATTTTTTTCCCACGCAGCCATTGAAAAAAACGGGAAGGTAGTCCTACTTCGTAACTGCGTACTTTATCCAGATGCAATGGGATTAATAGCAATAAAAATATTAAACGATTTTCAAGCAAAGAAATAAGTTGGGGCTTTTTGCGTAATAGCCTGGAGGCAACCGGACCAAGATAAACTCTGCGCCCGGTTAAAAACTTT
>CAZZIS010000018.1:0-42252 GCA_964654445.1 uncultured Thioalkalispiraceae bacterium | reverse complement strand
AAGTTTTAGACGGGCAAGCTGTACCCGATGTTTTATTGAGCGGTCATCATAAAAACATTGAGGCATGGCGTCTTAAACAGGCTTTAGGTCGCACCTGGTTAAGAAGACCGGATATGCTTGAAAAGCTAACGCTGACTAAAGCACAAGAAGATTTATTAGCGGAATTTATCCGTGAGACTGAATTAGATAACACTACGAAAAACAAAATTTAAATAAACTCGAGACGAGTTTGGAGAAAAGCATGAGTAATATCATCGAGCAACTTGAAAAAGAACAAATGAGCAAAGACATCCCTGATTTTGCACCAGGTGATACATTAGTTGTTCAAGTAAAAGTAACAGAAGGTACACGTGAGCGTTTACAAGCCTTTGAAGGTGTTTGTATCGCGATTAAAAACCGTGGTTTAAACTCTGCTTTTACAGTACGTAAAATCTCTCATGGTGAAGGTGTTGAGCGTGTTTTCCAAACATATTCTTCTGCGATTGATAATATCCAGGTTAAGCGTCGTGGTGATGTACGTCGTTCTAAACTTTATTATCTACGTGACCTGCAAGGTCGTGCAGCACGTATTAAAGAAAAGTTGGGTTAAGTTTTCTTCCCCCAACCTTTATAGCTGAAATTTGTGCTTACGGACAAGCTAAGCTATTTAAAAAAACGGGTAGTACGCAAGTGCTACCCGTTTTTTGTATTTCCCTTCTTGATTTTATTAGCTCCTTGCTCTTTTGCCACAACGATTTTATCTGCCGAGATACAGGAAGTCCGCACTATTGCTCAAAGTGGTGCTGTATCCCTGGCATTACAGTCTATTGATGAGCAACAACAAGCACTTGATGTTAAAAACAACCTTATCGCCTGGTTAGAGTGGGAACGTGAACGCCTGAATATTTATCAGTTAGGAGAGCGTTGGCAGGTATTACAGCAACGTGTTGCCGCTTATGAAGATGGCTTGCCAGATAATTTTTATTTTTGGGCGAAACAACAACAAGTTGATGCTTTGTTAATACTTAAACAAGGTCAACAGGCGCGTCAGATTCTGCATGGTTTAATCTGGTCTGAAAAAGCAAGAACTGCTAAAAACATCAGAATACATAAACAGTGGTTACCTTTATGGCAGAAAAGAATAATTAAAAGTTATTTGGTCGATAATGATACCGCTGATGCTTTGTTAGCAGCACAACGTTATTACCAGGATTATCGTAATAATGAAATTGAAGATCGTTTATTACGTGCACGTATTCTATTAATTAATAAACGTGAAGAAGAGGTTGTTGAACTCCTGGTAAATGATACTAAACATCCAGAAGGCGGGATGTTGTATTTACTGGCACAATTACGCAGCAAAGGAAGGCCTCCGCAAAAAGTACTACAATCAGCTTTACGTCAAATGCGAGGTAAATGGGCTGATACAAAATTAAAATATATGCTTTGGGCTGTTGTTGCTGAGTCTGCTCAACGTAGTAACGATCAACCTTCAACTGCAAATGCACTTGAATTTGTATTGGCAGGGCACAAAAATATTGAACTGCCCAGAGGATTGTTTGATTTTTCTATAGATACTTTATGGGATGTTTATATTGATTATGCTCTTTACCTCGGTAATCGTGCACAATTTCTCATTGGTAATGATCAACAGTGGTTAAATGCTGCAGTAAAGGCGCAAAAAAAATATCCTGTTAAAGCGCGTGCTCTTTATGCCATGGTGATGCTTAAAGGTCAGAATGATGAGACACGCTTGCGGGCGGCAAAAGGTTTTTTAAATTTAATGCATAAACGTAAACGCGGTGCGGAACTGGTTATGCGATTATTTATAAAATCGAATTACTTTAAACCAATAGAATCGATACCAGAACCCATTCGTTATGATCTTGTTAATATTGCATTAAGTCGTTCTAATATTGAACTTGCATCAAATTTAATGACTACAATTAAAGCTGCACCTGAAGGAGTCGATAATTATCAATGGCAATTAAGGCGAGCGCGAATTTTTGTTTTAGGCGGGAAGGCCGAAAAGGGTAGTCAGGCTTTAAAAAATATATTAGAAAGCAATAAAACATTAAACCGTAAACAGCTCGATCAATTTTTACAAGTGGTGTTTGATTTACAAACAGTCAAAGAACACGAATTTGCTTACCAGTTATTTAAAACTGTTATGCCAATTATTGAAGACGAAACATTACAACGCGAAATTTATTACTGGATGGCTGATTCACGAAAAGCACAACAGGATTATGTTGCGGCAGCGCGACTTTATTTACGTTCAGCTTTGCATGCTGGTAATAATGGTTTGGATCCATGGGGACAAACTGCGCGATATCAAACAGCAGAAATGTTAGCGAAAGCAGATTTACTTCAGGATGCACATACTTTTTATCAGCAGTTACTGGATGTGACGAAAGAACCTGCACGTCGTGCGGTATTAAAACATGAGTTACAAAAACTTTGGTTGCTTCGAGAGCCTCAGCAGGATAAAGAGAAGGTGACAGAATAATCCAGAACTATTCTGTCAGCCAGGAAATTCTTTTACTGAATAATAAAATTTGTAAAATAAAGTGCTTCAACGATGGGATCATCTTCCAGCTTCTGCAGTACTTTTTGTATTGCCTGCAGTGCATCTTTACGCAGTTGTTCTTTACCCTTTGCACTGCTTATGGTTGCCGCATCCTGACTACTCAATAATAGAATTAACTCGTGTCGAATAGGACCCTTATGTAAATCGACTTTTGCTGCTTTTGCTGGATCGGTAAGCTTAATTTCAATAATTACCTGCATATGTCGTATCTTGTTACCGTCCATAATATTAACGATAATAGGTGGGTTAAGAGCAATAAAAGGTGATGAACCACCACCACCACCACCACCACCGCTGGCAAGCGTTGCATTAGAAACAACAAAAAATAAAATAAGTGATAAAAACTTCATACAATAACTCTCCTGAGTTGATGTGTTTTTCTATACTATTAAAGAGTATATTCGGCTAAACAGGTAAAAACTTTAATATATACACATACAATATGTGGTAACTTTATGTTTGATTTTATTATTGCTCATTTATAACATATTTAATATGAATTCTGAATTTACAAAATCTTTGCCAACTCAAATTGGTAATTTAAAACTTGAATTTCACCTTCAATGTAAAGAGCTGAAACTCTTGTCGCTTTCTATTAGCAAAAAAAGTTCAATCAGAGAAACTCCTGAGTCTACAAATATAAATTCAAATAACAAAGTAGCAGAAGCCATAGTGTTGCAACTAAAAAATTATTTTTCTTCTGCAATCTCTTTTCAGTCTGTTTCTACATTGCCAGCTGGTACGGTATTCCAAAGACTGGTTTGGAATGAATTGTGCAAAATCCCCGTTGGTGAAACTCGTACTTATGGAGATATCGCCAAAAATCTTAATTCCAGTGCTCGAGCAGTAGGCAATGCCTGTAGAAGAAATCCAATTCAGATTATTGTCCCCTGTCATCGTGTTATATCTGCAACAGGAATAGGTGGTTATGCTGGAAAAACGGATGGCAGACAACTAGAAATTAAACGCTGGTTATTGAGGCATGAAGGTGTGGAACTGTGAGTAAGGATGTTACAGACGTGCCTGAAATAATTGAGCAATTTCTCGATGCCATTTGGATGGAAAGAGGTTTAAGTGAAAATACCTTATCCGCTTATCGTACCGATCTTAAAAAATTTGTAACCTGGTTAAGCGAAAATTCGAATGAGCTCATATCCGATGTACTGATAAATGTTGATCGTAATGTGATAATAAATTATTTATCCGAGTTAGAAAGTAAAAATATCAGCTCACGTAGCCGAGCACGTTTGCTTTCAAGTTTAAGACGATTTTATGCTTATATATTACGTGAAAAAATAATTGAAATTGATCCGGTTATTCTTATTGATGCTCCTAAACTGGGGCGATCACTGCCTAAAACCTTGTCAGAAGAAGATGTTGAATCTTTACTGCTGGCTCCGGATACTTCAACTCTTTTGGGTTTACGTGATCGTGTTTTATTTGAGGTTTTATATGCAACGGGTTTACGAGTATCCGAGTTAGTTGGTTTGCAATTAACTCAAGCCAACCTGCAACAAGGCGTTATACGCGTTACAGGAAAAGGCAATAAGGAGCGTTTAGTACCATTAGGTGAAGAAGCAGTCAGTTGGCTGGAGAAGTATCTTTTCAATATTAGAGCAGATTTATTAAACGGGCAGCTTACGGACGCTTTATTTGTGACAAAGAGGGGGGCTGCGATGACCCGACAGGCTTTTTGGTACCTGATTAAACGTTATGCACTTCAAGCTGAAATAGTATCGACTATATCGCCTCATACACTGCGTCATGCTTTTGCTACACACTTATTGAATCACGGTGCGGACTTGCGGGTCGTGCAAATGCTCCTGGGCCACAGTGATTTATCGACAACTCAGATTTATACTCATGTGGCAAAAGCTCGCTTGAAATCACTGCATAGCCTTCATCACCCACGTGGTTGATTAAATAAGCGATAAAGGGAACAAAATAAGCATTGAAAGGTCAAACATCTCACAGATTTATTAAATGAAACGGTTATAATGAGTATTATTCTCATCTGCATAGTTAGCTAAAGGTTCTGAGTTAAATGAAAAACGTATTAAATAAAGTAGTTATTGTTATGGTATGCCTGTTTATTACCCCTGTTTTTGCTGGAGACAGTGCTCTGGAAATGGCCAGAAAAAACATTTCCAAGCAGTTTAAAACGATCAAACCTGAAAATATCTTCCCTTCGCCTGTACCTGGCCTGTATCAGGTTGCCATGCCACCGCGTTTTTTTTATGCCAGTGCTGATGGTAAGTATGTAGTAGATGGTGATTTGATTAATATGATAACAAAAGAAAACGTTTCTCAAGCCCCGCGTAATAAATCAGTATCTTCAGCAATAAATGCTATGGGTGAAGATTCAATGATCATTTTTGGTAAAGATACTTTAAAACATACTGTGACTGTATTTACTGATATTGACTGTGGTTATTGCCGTAAATTGCATAGTGAAGTAAGTAAATATAATAGTCTTGGTGTTCGTGTTCGTTATATGGCTTATCCTCGCGCAGGAATAGGTTCTACGTCATTTAAAAAAGCAGAAGCGGTCTGGTGTAGCAAAGACAAAGCAAAAGCGATGACGCAATCCAAGAATGGTGTAAATATTAAAAGTGAAAAATGCAAAAATCCTGTTGCACAGCATTATGCTTTGGGTAACATGATCGGTATTCGTGGTACACCAGCGATAGTTTTGGAAGATGGTACGGTTATACCAGGCTATATTCCAGCTTCACGTTTGAGTGAGGTGCTAAATAAAGTTAAAAAATAAGAACTTTTTACCTCGAAGGCTATGTAGGTCGGCTTTCAAGCCGACGCTGCGGCAAATTATTCCCCTTTGAACTTTATTAACCATACTACATATTAAAAGTGAAAATAAGTATTGTGAATTAATATTTAATTTTGTTCATTTTTTTAACACTGCGTCGGGCTGAAGCCCGACCTACATAAATCTTTGCGTTCTCTGCGTCTTTGCGGTAAAAATGTTTTGCTCTTAAGAACGTTTTAATTCAACATCCGCGCTAATTTTCTTCGGTATTGTCCAACCAGTTCATGATTTTGGCCTAATAGCTCAAAAATTTTTAATAATCCAGTACGACCTGCATCATCATTATATTTACGATCTCGACGAACAATCTCTAATAGCTGATCCATAGCCGAAACATAATCACCACGTAATTTATAATGAGCACTGAGTTGTTCGTGTGCAAGACAGTTAGCCGGATCTTGTTCTATAGTTTGTATTAAGTCTTCGATATCAGGTGCATCAAGAACAGCATCAATGGATTCAAGTTGACCAAAGAGTGCCAATGCTGCGGGGTTATGTTTATCGTCTGCAGATAAACTCTGCAGTAAATCACGGGCATCATCAAAACGTTTTTCACGCATCAACATATTGGCAAATTCAATACGCACCATTGGATTTTCTGCTTCGGCTATCAAAATATCCTGCATTTTATCTAAAGCAGCTTCGGTATCGCCTTGTTGATATATGTTAATTGCTTCTTGTAAGGGAGAGTCTTCAGTGGCTTGAAGATGTTTGTTAATGAATTCCCGAATTTGTGCTTCAGGCAAAGCGCCTGTAAATTCATCAACAACTTCACCATTAATAACCATTTTTACTGTTGGAACGCTTCTTACTGCAAATTGCGTTGCCAGAGTTTGTTGTTGATCAATTTCTACTTTGGCGAAAATAAATTGACCCGTATATTCATCTGCAAGTTTACTTAAGATGGGCATTAAAATTTTACACGGTTCACACCATGTTGCCCAGAAATCCACCATAACAGGTGTTTTATATGAAGCTTCGATGACTTCCTGATTAAAATTTGTTTCTGTTATATCAATACTAAAAGACATTTATATTTCCGTTTGTTGGAGATGCTAAAATGAATACTGGCTGGCTATTGCTGTAAATAATAATACAGTTTTCACATTGTACCCTGGCCATAAGAGCTGTACACCTTTTTGATAAAGTTGCATTTGTTTTTCATATGCTTTGGCGATGGTATGTATATTTTTCTGGGTGATATAAGGATGCGTTTTATAATCAATAATAGTTATATTTTTTTCCTTGAGAATGAGACGGTCGATTATGCCGTAAACCGGTTTTTTGTCATCTCTAAATTGTATCGGGACTTCATTATAAAACTTGTCATAGGATGATGGGTTAAAATATGCTGAAAATGTTTTATCTTTTATAATAGTTTGACATTCGAACCACCATTTGTCTAAATCAGCAGTTTGTATTTCTTTCATTTCAGTACTATAAAATTGAGACATGTTGCTCTCAGGCGAACGAGATAAATGGTTAAGCATCTGGTGCATTATAATACCGCGAACTGTATTATCTTCACTGGCCCCAGTATTTTTATTAACAGGTGTTATTAGCTGACTTGGTGAGATATCAATAAAATGCTCCTGTATTTCTACAGGTACTGATAATCCTTTCGGAATATTTACAGTGTTTTTTACTTGTTGTTCTTTTTTTATGGCTGCAACATCCTGGTTGCCGATAGTTTCAAGTATTACCGGATCTTTGTTGTCCTTGCTGCTAAATTCAAAAGCAGAACATATTTTTTCATACCAGCCATGATCTTTGTTCTTGGGTTCACTAGCGCTTATATACAGCATTTGTTTTGCTCGTGTGAGTGCCACATAAAGTAAATTAGCATTTTCACGTTGTTCAAAAAATTCCTGTTCTTCAATACATTTTTTACTAAATTCATCAAGGTTATTTTTTGTAGCGGTTAATAAAAAATATTCAGGTTTTTCCTTTTCCGCTGGCCAGTCAATTAATGTGGAGTAAGCATTGTTATTAGCTGGACTAGTGGCGCTGTTAGCAAGAAATATAACAGGAGCTTCCAGCCCTTTTGCAGCATGGATAGTTAAAATTCGTACCCGTTGTTCAATTCCATCTACTGCAGATGTTACAGGTTCATCGGGAGCTTCATTTTCCAGCTGTCGTAATTCATTTAGCCATGAAGAAAAGCGACTTAAGCTGGGGTAACGACCACTGTCCATTTCCAGTGCAAGTTCAAGAAAACGAGTTAGATTTGCCGTAACACGCTGAGTTAAATGTGCAGGGAACGCAGCAGCATAACGTGCCATAACATTTGCTTCACTGTATATTTTATCCAGTAAGTCATGTACCGGTAATCTGCCTGCATCCTCCTGCCACTGTATTAATAGCTGGTATGCGCGGGGTAATGATTTATGTTGTGGCGTTTGTTTTACAAATTGACTTAATCGCTCTAACCAGCTTCCTTTTGCGGCTTGATTTATCGCAATAAGATCATCATTTGAGATTGAAAATAAAGGCGAACGTAATATTCCTGCTAAGGATAAGTTATCAAATGGAAGAATGAGCCATTGTAAAAGATCCAGCATATCATTGACTTCAAGGCTTTCTAGTAATGTGCCTCGATTTGCACCGATGTAGGGAATGCCTGTTTGTCTAAGTGCTCGCTCATAATCAGCAACATGGCTGCGACTGCGAAGCAAAATAATAATGTCGCTGTAATTTATTGCTTTATTACCATCTTTTTTTGCAACAGCTATTTTGTTTGTTATCAGGTTATTAATTTGTTCTGCAATCATTAAACCTTCATTAAAGTATTGCTGGTTTATTGATTCCGGGCGTGGTTCATTTAACGGGTTTCGTAAGGTTATGGCTGCGGATTCATTTTTTTCTTTTTCTGCCACTTCTCTTGGTGATAAAGGTAATAATATTACTTTTCCTGCCAGCTCTTTTCTATGGGTCTCATGTTTAATGAAACCAGGTAATAAAGCATTAAACTGATCCTGTGAAAATATTTTATTTATAAAGTTAATGATGGCTGGGCTCGAACGCCATGAATGACTCAGAGAACAGGTTGTTGCCTGGAGATTATTACTTAGCCATTTTTCGGCAGCAATAAATAAACGTGGTTCTGCACGGCGGAAACGATATATAGATTGTTTTTCATCACCCACGATGAAAACACTGCGTTGCCGTTTATCTTCAGATGCGGCAATTTCTTCAAGTAAAGGTAAAATTAATCGCCATTGTGTCGGATTGGTATCCTGAAACTCATCTATCAGAAGATGTTCAATACGCTGGTCAAGTTTATATTGTACCCATAACGCATTATTACTCTTGTTTAAAAGTAAATATGTTTGCCATTCAAGATCTGTAAAATCCAATAAGCGTTGTTCTTTCTTTAGTTTTTGAAAGTGATCTAAATAGTGTTGTCCAGCAAGATACCATGCAGAACTGGTTTCCATTGTTCGTATTGCTGCGAGCTGTGAATTTGTATTGATAAGTTTTTCACTTAACAATCTGTGCAACTCGAGAAAGTGCTCCTGGCCCTCTGCGCCCATACTTTTTTCAGCTGCTTTACTTTCTTTTCGTTTTAAAGGTTCTCCTTTTTGCGTTAAAAAACATTGTTTAAATAAATCAAAGCGTACTGAGTTTTTATAGTTTTCATCGATTATTTTATAGATGAAACCACTGTGCTCTGAATTTTTCCTGGTTTCATGTTTGCATAATAAAATATGAAACTCATTTAATTGTTTAATATTATTTTTTTCAGAAAACAAATCTGCAACAGGATCTGTTTTCGGATCTATATTAAGTTGTTTTTGCAGACGTTGTTGTGCATATAAAACTGCATTTTCTTCGTCCGATGTATATGCCCACCAGTCACTACGATGTTCTATGAAATTGGTTAATGCCTCTTTGCTGTTATATAAACCTGGTTCATTAAATAAAAGATGTAATGCATTGGCAAGGGGGGCATTTTTATTTTGATTTGCTTCAGCCATTAGCGCATCCCAGGCTTCATCATAAAGTAGTGCTGTTTTATCTAGTAAATCAAAACCGGGTGAGACATTCGCTTCCATTGGAAAACGTCGTAGTAACTCCTGACAAAAAGCATGGAAAGTTGACGTTTTTACCGGGGCTTCACTGCGTAATATTTTTTCATATAAACCACGTGAAAGATGAATAGTGGCTTGATTATCCTCAAGTTGTAACTCAATTAATGATTTTTTCAGGCTGCTTTCATCACAAGTCGCTAATTCATAAAGCCGTTCAAGCAGGCGTGTTTGCATTTCATTTGCTGCTTTGTTGGTGAAGGTAATGGCAAGAATATTCCCGGCGTCAGCCCCTGTTAATAACAGGCGTACAATTCGGCTGATTAAAAGGTAGGTTTTGCCACTGCCGGCGGAAGCCTGAACAGTAGTGTGCCCGGTTAGTTGTTCTGCTAATGTCATGAAATACCTGAGAAATTTAAAATATGTGCAAATTTAAAGTATCGTTATTGTGCCAGATAGTGAATATTTAAGTACAGAATGAATGGCAGCTCAAATAGTTGAAAAATGCACTATGAATTTGCTTTATTTGCTACAAAATACAACGTTTTGTGAACGATGTCATGTTTTGAGAAAAACAGCTTGTTTACGTATTTGAGGCTGTTAATGTACGTGCATACCCCAAAAGCAGTACATTTTAGAATTAAGTAGAGGATATAACACAAGGAAAAGTGTGTCAGGCAGGAAAGCCTAAAGGAAGCAAAATAAAGGATTGGTGTGCAGAAGCAGGGAAGTTGATTAACTTTAAGTTAAAGCGAATCTGCTCGCAATACAGACAGGCGGGATTAGCCTGAAAGGAACTATACAAGGCGACCAGTGATGGTCGCCTATTTTTTTGCCTGTTAAATATGTAGGTTTGCCTAAAGGCCAGCCTGTAATTTACACTTTTACTTTTTTAAATATTCCACGCTTGTTTACGACAAAGCCGTTTAATATTACAGTATTGGCAGGTATCCTCGGTACCCCAGGCAGTAAGCTCTTTACCATCAGCCATTTCATTAATTATTTGTGAGAGCCGTTCACCTATTTGATGACTAATGCTATCTAATTCATCGCCGGAAAGCTGGGCACCGAATTTGACCTTGTTACTGAGGTTGAGGTAACTAACACGGCTAACGGGTTGTTTTAGCTCAGTTTCAGCTAAAAGTGCATAAAAGGGTAGTTGTACTGCTTCACCTTGTTCAATTTCAGTCAAGGTTGCCGAGTTACCTGTTTTATAATCAATAACACTTAAACCGGTTTCATTTTTATCCAGTCTGTCCAGTCTTCCATCCAGGGTAATATCTGCTTGCCAGGGGATTTTGCTTTTAAGCTCAGCTTTATTAAATTGCCATTCACTGGCGTTTTTTATTTGCCAGTCAATATATTCTGGAATAAGTTTTAGCCATTGTGCTAACCAGCCACTATGTTCAAAACTGTCATCAATATCACGTGCAAATACCTGTTGTGATATCTCTTGCAGAGTTTGTATTGCCTGTTCTCGATTTTTCTCTGTTACTTTTTCATTAAATGGATCGGATAACCATTCAACCTTCTGATGAAAGGCTTGCAGGCAACGATGAACCCGTTCACCATAATCACTTTTAGATAAGGCTTCTTGTACTTCTTCATTTACAGACAAATCTAAACCATGTGCAGCAAAGAACTGGTAAGGGCAATTCATTAATGATTGATAACTACTCGGTGAATAGTGATTGGGCAGTAATTCTTTTGCTAGTGATGTTTTTGCCTGGGTCGTTTTATCCGGTAAGGAATCTTCAGTGCAGCGAATAACAAAAGTATCAGGGTTACTGACAAGATTTTTTAACTCATTGTCTTCTAAAGAAGTAGAGTATGCCTGTTGATAAAAACGGTGAATAATTTCCAGCCATGGGCTGAGTGGAACCGCATCACCATTTTCTTCATTATTAGCGGTAATTAAAATTTCGGGTGCAGCTTCAAGCAAACGACGGAAATGATGAAAACGCTCGGTTAACATGTTATGTGTTGTGTTCAGGTTTAATTGCAGTCGGACAGCATTGTTAAAAAAGGGTGTCAGGTTTGTTTTACCCGGTAAGTGTTCATGTTCTGCACTGGCAATAATTAAGGCATCAAATTGTTGCAGGCGGCTTTGTCCTAAACCCATTAGTGTTACAGGACTTGATGATTTTTCGGGGGTGAAAACAAACTGCTCAAGGCTGCGACCCAACCAGGTACGAAAATCTGACCAGTTAAATTTTAAATTATATTGATTTGCACTATATTTTAATGTGTCCAGCATTTCAATAATACGAATTCCTGCCGCATCGTTCTGTAATAAACGGGTCATACCGAGAAGTTCAAGAGTCGAGGATAGTACTTCAATATAGTCACTGGCATCATGTGAACCTTTTAAAAAAGGTTTTAACAATTCATTCGCCGCTTCGAAAGATTCTAAAATATTTATTAGTGTTCCACTTGTTTCTGATGACCATTGTAATTTACTGGATCTTAAATGGATGGTTTTTTTATAACGTTGCAAATTTCGTGCGACATTTTCATGACGAATAATATCATGCTCAAGCCGGTAAGCGGCATGCTTGACTTGTTGCGGATCCAATTCAGAAAAAATAAAGGGTGATTTTAATAAGTCGAGTAAAGGTAAGTGAGCAAAATCTTCTTCTATACACTCCAGCCATCTTTCCAGTACGGCACCTGCACGTGTGGTCGATAAAGCCCAGCCGGCTAAATCCTGTAATGGTACATTTGCTCGCTCTAATAATGCACGCACTCGACGTGCCAGTCGCCTGTTTTCAGTCACAATACCGATGTTATTCTTTCCTTCTAACAGCCAGCGTCTTACCTGTAATTCAACAGCATGGGCTTGCTCCTCATGTCCTTTGCAGAATAAGAGTCTAAGTCGGTTGTTAATTTCACTGGCAGGAATTTCTTCTAACTCAGCGGCACGTTCAATAAAGGGTTGCTCGTTATAGTTGTAACAACTATTAATAAACCGGGTATAATTATCTGTTATTTTATTATTTGTTTGTATACTGAATATATTTAATAAATTTGAGATGGGTGCATCAGGATGGTATTCAGTGGTGTTTTCTGCTGAATCAGTTTCAGTCTGGTTATGTTGGCCATGAAGGTATAACTGACAGCGTTGTTTTTTTATTAATTGTTTTAACCAGTTTTGTTCTGCTATAGAAAACTGATGATAGCCAGCAATATAAAGGGCATTTTTATTGTATTTGATATCTGCATTAAGCCCAAGTAAATAGGCCGCTTCACTGTCGAAGATATCAAAATCAGTTTCAGCATTGAGTTGGGCATGCCATGCATTCCATAATGTATGCACCAGAATAGCTTCGTGTCCTAAAGCGGGAAAGTTTTCTGCAGAAATGCCATATGCAGTAGCGATTTCTTTTTCAAAATCATCGTAATTATCAGGTAATTTTTTCTGGTTAGAGGTGAGCTGATCAAAAAGTTTGAGTAAATCATCGGTTAAATGCCAGGGACTGCCACTACCGAGTAAAGCGCGGTGTTGGGTTAAAGCATCAAATAATATAAGTTCTCGTTGGTGTTGGCCGCAAATAGTATAGGGTTTATTCCCGGATTGATTTAATTGTAACTTGTTAAATTGAATTTTTGCCCAGTCACGTAAGTTCAATATTTGAGGACACAATAAGGCTTGATGGCCGCGTTGTTCTGCCTGTTGCAAAAGCAGGTGGCGTAGATGTTTAGCTGCATGGGGTTCGGATATGAGAACAATTGCCTGGGTCAGGTCAGGCAGTTGATCGGCATAATCGTCAAGTAAATGTTGTGCAAGCAAGGCGAGAGGATTGTCGCCATAGGGAATGAGAGAAATATTATCTCGCACCATAGATTACAGGATCAATAGATTTAGGTTTTTAGCGTTCAAGAAGCTTCAGCTTATCAGGTTTGCCATCCCATTCAGCTGCATCAGCCGGGGCATCAACCTGTTCGGTAATTACGGGCCATTCACGTGAAAGTTCTTCATTTAACTCAATATAACTTTCCATACCACCGGGTAATTCATCTTCAGCAAATATCGCTTCTGCCGGACATTCAGGTTCACATAAGGTGCAATCGATACACTCGTCAGGATCAATAACCATGAAATTAGGACCAATATGGAAGCAATCGACAGGGCAGACTTCAACGCAGTCTGTGTATAAGCATTTGATACAATTGTCGGTTACTACATAAGTCATATTAGGTTCTCCATGGAGTGCTTCACAGCTTCTAAATTAAGTGTGTATGATATGATAAATAATGCTCTTTGAAAATCGACAGCAGACGATTATCTGTAGATAAATATAGATTATTTTGCCGGGGGACTATTTTTTAGCAGTAACCACCTGATTTCGTCCGTTTTCTTTTGCTTGATACAGGGCTTCGTCAGCAGCTTTAATTAAATCCTTGGGAGAATTTTTATCTGAAGGGATTATTACAGAAACACCCACTGAAACTGATACGATATCGGTGATTTTAGAATGTTCATGTTTAATAGCCGTCTTTTCAATTGTTTTTCGCATCTTTTCTGCTAACGATATTGCGCCATCCAATGGGGTGTCAGCCAGAACACAAATAAATTCTTCTCCACCATATCGTGCTACCAGATCGGTGGCGCGGTGAGTACATTTGTTTAATGAATTAGCAACTTTTTTTAAGCAATCATCACCTGTTTGATGGCCATAGTTATCATTGAACAGTTTAAAGTAATCAATATCAATCATAATAAGTGATATCTCTGCTTTTTTCTTATCTCGTATAGCTCGGCGCCATTCTTTATCAATAAAAACATCAAAGCTGCGACGGTTTGGTATGCATGTTAGTCCATCAATACTGGATAAACGTTGTAACTCAACATTACGTTTTTCGAGTTCATTATTGGTCTTAGCTAACTCTTCTTGCATCGCACGCATGATTTCATAGGCCATGTTTCGTTCCATTTCAGTGGCATAGTGTTTTGTATGTGCACGGATACGGGCAATAAGCTCAACGGGTTCGGGTAATTTAACCAGGTAATCATTTGCACCATTAGCAAAGGCATCGCTTTTTATTTCAGCATCTTCTTTTGATGATAAAATGATAACGGGTATATTTGCTGTGGCAGGATGGTTTTTATAGAAACGTAATAATGTCATACCATCTACGTCAGGCATTACTAAATCCTGAAGAATGATGGTTGCACAGAGTTCTATTGCCATTTCAAGTGCTTTAGACGGATCTTCACAAAAATGAAATTCCATGTTGTCTTCATTTTCCAGCATGCGGCGAATAGCTTCACCCACCATCGCCTGGTCATCAACCAGTAATACTACTGCCTTATGAATAACCTCTTGATCTGATTCATTGACCATTTTGGCTGGTCTCGGTAGTCTTTATTTTTACGGGGTTATCATTATCCATGAAAGATTGCATTATTTGAGTATTAATTTCTATCGGGGATAATATTAAGTTTGCTGCATCAAGTTCCACTGCTGCTTTAGGCATGCCATAAACTGCGCAGGTAGATTCTTCCTGAGCTACAGTTGGAAATCCTTTGTTTTTCATTTCAAGTAAACCTATTGCACCATCTTTGCCCATACCCGTTAATAAAATACCCATAGCATCACCTGTCCAGTTACTTGCAACAGTGTTAAAAAAAATATTTACAGAAGGAATATAGGGGTAATCTTCGGGATCTTTTGTGTAACCTAAAACCTGATTCTCAGTGAGTACCAGGTGGTCTTTAGAATTAGCGACTAAAACAATTCCAGCTTCAACAATTTCACCAGCTTGAGCCATACGGACAGGCATAGCAATCTGATCATCTAACCAATTTATAAAACCTTCTACGAATTGCTTATCAACATGTTGTACAACAACAAAAGCTGCTGGAAAGTTTTCAGGTATATTATTTAATACCTTAACTAATGCACTGGGTCCTCCTGTTGATGAACCGATAGCAACAATGGGTATCTTGTTATTAGCCACTTTGTTAGGGGCAATCTTATACCTGGTGGTTTGTTTTTTATTACTATGAGTTATGAGTTTGCCAATCATAGTAATCTTATTTAATAAATTATTGTCCAGTGTTTCTCCAGTTGTATTTTCAATAACAGGGGTGTTGATGGCATCCAGGGCACCTGCGCCCATCGCTTCAAAAACTTTTGAAGCATTACTGTTTACGCTTGAAGTAACTAATAATATTGCACACGGTGAATTTTTCATTATTTTTCTAGTTGCTTTTACGCCATCCATTACTGGCATTATAATATCCATTAAAATCAGATCGGGCGTATCTTTTTCACAGAACTCTACCGCTTCTTCTCCATTGTAAGCAATCCAGGCGATACTATGTTGTGCATCAGATTCAATAATTTTTTGTAGCGCGACCACACTCATTATTGTGTCATTGACAATAGCTATAAGCATTTTAACACTCGATTATTTAATATAACTAAAATTATGATCATGCATCACCAATAAGTTCTATTACGGCTTCAAGCAGCGTTTCATCATGAAAGCTGCCTTTTGTTAAATAATAATCAGCACCAACTTCAAGGCCACGTTGTCTGTCTTCTTCCCGATCTTTATATGAAACTATAATAATAGGAATATTGCAGACACGTTCATCATTTTTCATTTTGCTAACAAATTCGAAGCCATTCATCCGTGGCATATCAATATCACTGACGATCAGATCATATTCAGTTGTGCGTGCCGCATTCCACCCATCCATACCGTCGACAGCAACTTCAACCTGGTACCCATTGCTTTGTAAAAGATTACGCTCCACTTCTCTAACAGTAATAGAATCATCAACGATGAGAATACGTTTAGTTGTAACAGTCTGTAATTGTATTTTATCTTTACTGAGAGCATTTATTCGTCCGCCTGATAAAATAAGATCAATAGAACGTAATAAGTCATCAACATCAAAAATAAGTAAAGGTGTGCCATTTTCAGTGAGAGATGCTGCACTGATATCCTGAATCTTTCCCAGTCTTGGATCTAACGTATGGACAACCAGATTTCGTTCACCAAGTAATTTGTCGACAACAACACCATAGCTATTAATACGATCACCAAGAATAACGACTGAAATTTCATCATCAAAATCGGGGTTGTCTGATATTTCAAGAATTTGATGGCTGGTTATAAGACCAATATGTCGGTTACCATATGTGAAATACTGACGGCCTTCCATAGTTTCAATGTGTTGTTTACTGATTTTTATCGTTTGATCTATACGGGCCAGGGGAAAGGCATATGGCTCACCAGAAATATCAACCATTAAAGCGCGAATGACAGAAAGTGTCAGTGGTAGATTAAGCTGAAATTTTAAACCTTTACCTAATGTTGAACTTGATCTTATTTGTCCTCGTAATTCCTGCATAACACTATGTACAACATCAAGGCCAACACCACGACCTGATATTTCAGTAACAGCTTCGCGTGTTGAAAAATTGGGAAGAAACATAAAGTCTAATAACTCTGTATCTGTGAGACTTTCTGCCATATCCTGGGTGATCATGCCTTTAGAAATTATTTTTTTACGAATTTTTCCTAAATCAATACCACAACCATCATCTTCAATAGTAATCAATAACATTCCTGCATTGTGTATGGCTTCAAGTCGAATAGTGCCAGTCTCATTTTTACCTGCCTTTTTTCGTTCAACAGGTGATTCAATACCATGATCGATCGCATTTCTAATCATATGGTTGAGGGGAGACTGTAGTTTCTCGAGAATATCGCGATCAACCTGAGTTGATAATCCCCGAATATCCAGATTTATTTTTTTATTCAGTGAATGAGAAACATCACGAACTAAACGTTGTAATCCTTGTATACCATCTGAAAATGGACGCATGCGTGCTTGTAATACTTCACGATTGAGTCGATGAGATAAACTATTTGAACGACGGTCATATGTTTCCAGTTCTGTTAATCGTTGGTTGAGCAGATCCCGACAATTATTGGCTTTATGATGTGTATTATTCATTAATTCATAAATATATTCATCAACATCTAAATCAAATAAATGATCGCGCAAACGATCTAATGTTGATATCAGCTCAGTTTGTCTCTTTTTAATTTGTAATAATGAATCTGAGAAAGGAGATAACCAGCGAGTTTCAACTAATGCTTCACCTGATAATCCTTGTAAACGATTTAAACTTTGAGTTGAAACTCTGACAACATTATCTGTTGAATTATCCTGAGTTAATTTTTCTTTGCCAGACTGATTTTCCAGGTTGCTAACTACAGAGGTAATGTTTTCTGTCTTTTGTGCTTCTTCTTTTAAAGTAAAGGATAAAGGTTGTTTTTTATTTCCTTTTAATACTGCATTTAATGCCACTGATAATTCATCAATATTTGATTTTTGTTCGCCAATCCATTTCATATAGTCCTGACTTGTTGCTTTTGCCATGGCTGCGATCATGTCAACACTAACTAATAGAACATCCATATCTTCGTAGGATATTTCTAATTTACTGTTTTGTGCTGCAACAAAAATATCTTCCATAGTATGAGCAATTTTAACGGTAGCATCCAAACTCACCATGCGAGCGGCCCCTTTTATTGAATGAGCTGCTCGCATTAATTCTTCAATAATAGTCAGATTGGCTGGTGAGTTCTCAAGTTCAAGAAGGTTATCATTTAGAGTTTTGGTTTGTGTTTCTGCTTCCATGCGAAATAACTCTTGCATAGAAAGGTCAGCTAAAAGCTGGTTTTCTTTGTTTTTAGTATGGCTGATATTTTTTGTAGTATCAGCTTTGCTTGATGTACTTTTTGTTGTGTTTTTTTTGCTGGATTTTTTCCTGCTTATTTTTTTACCCGATTTTTCTTTTTTAGTTGATTTATTTTTACTCAGGCTTTCCAGATTTTGTTTTTGTTGAATTAAATCAGAAGTGTTGTTTTTTAACCAGACATCAGCGTTATCTGTACCTTCGATTACGAGTTGAGAGAGCAAATCAACAGATTTTTTTATAATAGAGATAGATTTAGTTGTAAAGGGTTGTTTTTCTTGTGAAACAGCATTGAAAAAATTTTCCTGCGCTACTGCAATTTCAAAGACAATATCAAGTGATGCAAGCTTTGCTGCAGCTTTTAGTGAGCTACTGGCACGTAATAAGCTTTCAAGTTCATTTTTATTACTGATGTCTGTAGTTAATACAGACAAACTTTCTTTAAGCACAGATAGTTGTCCTTGCGCTTCCATAAAGAACAAATCTAACATAGGATTGATTTTATTCATGATAGTTTTTTATCCAGAGTATAAAATAATAATTCTGCATCAAGATAAGCTACATCATGGTCTTGCCATAACAATATTCCTTTAGTGAAAGTTCCTTTAGCATGAGAGAGAGTTGAAGGTGGTTCTTTTAACTCCTCCGGGAGAAATCGATAAGTGCTTTTCACTTCACTAACCAAAAAAACAAAACCAGTTTCATTATGATTGACTGCAATCATGCGCTCATAGGTTCTGTTTCGAGTATCATTGTTTTCGTACTCTTTATATTTTTCAATTTCTAAAAGTCGACCAAGTGATACGCATACAATCATTTGTCCCCGTAAATTCATTAAGCCTCTTAATATTGGGGTTCTCTGGTGAGGAATACTGTGTATTTCACTAATATCAGAAATTTCATCAATAATATTAGTGGGTAGTGCAAGCCATTCATTACCTAATCTGAATATGGTTGCAGATTCGGTACCTGATTTTTTTTCCTTTTTTTGTTCGGAATATACTATCGCCCATTTTTCTTCGTATTCTTCCGGAATATCACGCTCTAGTACGGTTCTACCGGCTGCAGAAAAAATGTCACAATTTCGACAATGAATAAAATCTGCAAGTTTAGGGCAGATCTTTTTTTTGTCACCCCAGACTCCAATCCTGTTCCAGCAATCATCGATTTCTAAATTATGTCTATTATTGGCCATATTCATATCTGTTGTTAATGTGAGTTTTGGCATCTTTGTGCACGCTCTCTTAATCTTTGTGCTTGCTTTTGATTACCTTGCTGGTCTATTAATGTTGCAAGATACATAAGCGCATCAAAATTACGTGGTTCAAGATAAATAACATTACGAAAATATTCGGCAGCTTTGCGTTCATCACCGGTAGCAATTTGAATAAAGGCTAAAAGGAAATAAGCTTTTGAATCCTGTTTATTTATGCTTAGTGAGTCAAGGCATATTGATTCAGCTTCAGTAAATCTTCCCTGGTCAGCCAGTTGTTGCGCATAGTTCATATCGGGTAAAGCAGTGCGTAATTTTTCTTTTTTTTCAGCTTTTATATTTTTGGCGGGCAGTTTTACTATAGTATTTTGAGATGTTTTTGTCTTCGGTATTATTTTATTTCTATTATGTGGTTTACGAGTTGATTTTTTTATAATTGCTTTGGCGAGCGGCTTTATTTCAAAACGTATGTCATCAACATATTTTCGTACAGCAAAAGACTTTGGGTATATGTGTGAAATACACCAGCCTTGATTGTTAATGAATTTTCCTGTTTCAGCATGCCCAACAAACAACAGGCCTGATTGTTTAAGTAAATGATCAAGCATGTTAACGGCAACTTGTTGTGTTTCATTATCAAAATAGATAAGCAGGTTTCTGCAAAAAACGACATCATAAGGACGCTGATTATGAATATATTGAGCATCAAGGATGCTGGCCGTGTTGAAATTAACCATTGCTTTTATTAATATATCCGGATGATAATGATTGTCATCATGGCGTCGAAAAAAACGCTTTTGTGCAACAGGATCAACACCTCGAAATGAATGGTCACGGTAACGTGCTTCTCTGCAGCGCTTAATATTCCTATTGCTGACATCAACAGCATCAATATAAACTTGTGATGGTGTTAGACCTGCATCAAGCAATGCCATTGCAACTGAATAGGGTTCTTCACCTGTTGCACAGGGAATGCTTAATACGCGGAGTGGCCCAGAGGGTTCACTTTTTAACCATTCTTCCTGGACAAATTTTATTAACATCTTGAATGGTTCGATATCACGAAAGAACCACGTTTCTGGTATGACTACTTCTTCTATTAATTCTTTTAATTCATTTTTGTCTTGAATGAGTTTGCTATGGTAGCTTTCAATATCATCCAGTTTACAATATTTAATTCGTTCATTGACGGCATGCAATATTGTTGAGGAACCAACGGTCTCGGTATGTAAACCTATTGTGTTGTGTAATATTTCCTGTATCTTTTCCAATGACATAATGTTAACTACCAGTGCCGGAGCTTATATTTGTATCTTGAAATAACATTGACTGAACATCTTCTGTTAACAGGTTTTTTATTTGAATAAACTGGATCATCTGTTTGTCTTTATTGGCAACGTCACCAAGATAGGGGGCTTCCTCCAGCGTGATACCACTACTAAAAAAATCATCACGTTTTATATCAAAAGTTTCAGTCACTTTCTCAGCTGTTATTCCAAGGGTATGAGACTGATCACTTGCGTCAATATATTTAATCATAATAATTCTACTGCTTAACACTTTGTTGCATTCTCGTTTTTCAATAAGTCTGCATAGATCAATAACGGGTGATGGTGTACCTCTATAATCCAGTAGACCAAGAATAAACCCGGGTGCTTTAGGTATTTTTTTTAATCGTGTTAATGGTAAAATTTCTACAATCTCTTTTGCTGATATAGCATATCTTTCTGTGCCGATATAAAATGAAAGTAATAACATATAATCAGGACACTATTTATCTGCAGTTTTGAATTGTGATACACCTTCCTGTAACGCTTTAGCAGCTAAATGTAATTGAGTAATTGAAGCACTTGACTGGCGTAGAGAATCAGCTGTTTGCTGGGTGCCATCACTTAGCTGGGTGATTGACTCGGTGATTTGCTGTGCACCCTGTGCCTGATTTTGCATACCGCTATGAACAGCTTCGAAACGAGGTAATAGTGCCTGAACCTGGGTGATGATTGCAGTAATCTGGACACTAACTTCTCGCACATCATCTACACCACTGCGTACTTCTTCTGAGAATTTATCCATCCCCATGACACCTGCTGACACGGCAGACTGCATCTCTTTCACCATTTGTTCAATATCCCACGTAGCAACAGCTGTTTGATCGGCTAAACGTCGTATCTCTGTTGCTACAACAGCAAAACCAACACCATATTCACCTGCTTTCTCCGCTTCAATCGCAGCATTAAGTGAAAGCAGGTTAGTTTGATCCGCTACTTTTGTAATGGTGGTAACAACACTATTAATATTTTCAGCTTTTTCACTTAATACAGATAACTTCGAGCCAATACTGGTCGTTGCATTCATCATTTGGGTCATAGTTAGTTCCATGTTGGCCAAAGCTGTTTGACTATTTACCGCTTCATTTGCGGTTGTTTCGGCTACGTCAGTTACTTCGTCCATGGTACTCACTAATTCATTAACCGTGGCAGAGATTTCTGCAGCGGTCGTTGAAATCTGATTTGCGGTAGCTGCTTGTTCAGTCACTGTCGCTTCTTGTTGTTTGGCGGTTGCTGCAATTTCAGTAGAAGATGATGTTACCTGAATACCTGAGTCCTGAACTTTGGCTACCAGGGAGCCCAGATTAGCGGTCATCATATTTAGCGCGCTCATGAGCTGGCCAATTTCATCTTCGGATGTTTCTTCAACGCTGGCAGTTAAATCGCCAGAAGCAATACGCCCGGTGATATCAACAGCAGAGTTTAACGGAACAACAATATCTTGAATTAACTTAACCACTATGCGACTAGCTGCTATAACTGCTGCAGCAAGAATAATTAAACTGATAATCAAAATTGAGACAATCATTGTAATAAGTGCATTGTTAGCGTTGTCAATTTTATTTCTTTGCAGGCTGACAAGTTCTTTAATTTGTATGTTTGTTTCAGAAACTAATGGGCCAATTTTGGTACGGATTAAATGTGCATCCTGACGCCATTTATCGCTGGAATGTAATTCATGCATTTTGATATATTCAACATTAAATTTTTTCCATAGAGTAGTAATTTTCTCCATTGCTTCTTCTTGTTGAAATGTAAATAGCCCTTGATAACTTTTTAATTTATTAATTTGTTTGCCTGCAACGCGGATGTTGCTTGTAACTTGACTGAAAATCTGTTCAGAACGCAATGTCAGGTAACCACGAATGCCATTCATGACGATACTCCAACGATATCGAAGTTTACCAATTGCTATTAATAATTCTTTTCTGCGTTTTGAGTAAGGCTCTTCTTTTTCAGAATCAATCATCAGGTACAGATATTCTAATATTCTTTGACTGATGGGGCTAAGCGTCGTTGTTGAAAAGTTTATCCCCGGGTAATTCTCTGCAGTGCTGGAAGAAAGTTTAATCATGATTGATTGATATTTTTTAAATTGAGCTACATTTTCCTCGATTTTTAAAAGATAAATATATGCTTCATCATCATTTTGAATAGTTTTTTGTTGCTGAAGCTTTTTGAGAAGAGAGTCTACTTTTTTTATGGAGGCGATATAGTTTAATTTATGTACTGATTCATGACTTAAAAGAAAAAAGCCTAAAGAGCTACTGGCATTTGTTAATTCAGCTTCGAGTGCTAGCGCAGCAAATGCGGCTGGTTCATGTTTTTCAATAACTTCATTAGTATTATTGCGAATCACAAAAAGACTAATCATGTTGATCAGAATAATAACAATCATGAAACTGAGTAATGTGCCAAAACCAAGATTAAGTTTTTGTTTTATTGTCAGGTATTCAATCTTATTTTGAATTTTTTGTTTAAATTTTTGCAACATACCAAAATCCCTAAATTACCTTTCTCAATGTTTGAAATCGGCTTCATATATAAAAGCATATAAGTTTTAAACTTCTTTAATATATTTTCGGCATTAGGGAGGAAATCTTTATATTTTATCGATACTTAATTGAAGAAATATTGAAAATAGTTCAAATAAAGATGGTTTAGAGGTATTTCTTTAGCTGGTAGAGAATTTCGAGTGCCTGGCGAGGTGAAAGCTCATCGGGCTTTAATTCAGTTATGAGTTTTATTAACTCAAAATTTTGCGTTAATAACTGATCAGAAGTGTGTGAATTTGTGTGTGATTTAAGAGAAGCTCCGGCGTTTTTCGTTACATTTTCAGATTCGTTTTTTAATTTGTTTTCTAATTCGTTATCTATTTCAAGTGAAGCAAGTTTTAATCGTGCAAGCTCAACAACTTCGCGAGGTACTCCAGCAAGTATGGCGACCTGCAAACCATAACTCTTGTTCACGGTTCCGGCTTTTACTTTGTGTAAAAAAACCAGGGTGTCACCATGTTCGATGGCATCAAGGTGTACATTGATACAGCCTGTCAGTTCATCTGCCAGTGAAGTTAACTCAAAATAATGTGTGGCAAATAAAGTGAGCGCTTTTACCTTTAAAGCTAAATGTTCAGCACAGGCCCAGGCGAGAGATAAACCATCATAGGTACTGGTACCACGGCCAATTTCATCCATTAATACCAGAGAGTTTGCCGTTGCATTGTGTAGAATATTTGCCGTTTCTGTCATTTCAACCATGAAAGTTGAGCGTCCACTGGCAAGATCATCAGAGGCTCCAATTCGGGTAAAAATACGATCAATATTTCCTATTTCTGCACTATCAGCAGGTACAAAACTACCAATGTGCGCCATTAAAACGATTAACGCGGTTTGTCGCATATAAGTTGATTTACCGCCCATGTTGGGGCCGGTAATTAAATGTAAGTGTTGCTTGTCTGTTAGTAAAATGTCGTTAGGTGAAAAGGGGGCTTCTTGCACTTGTTCAATAACGGGGTGACGACCATTGTTAATTTTGATTCCTGTTTTATTGACTAACTTAGGACGTTCATAATTTAAACAATCAGCACGTTCTGCCAGGTTATGTAAAACATCGAGTTCAGATAATCCTTGTGCACAGTCTTGTAAAGGAATGAGCGACAAGTTTAATTTGTCGAGTAACGTATTATATAAACTTTTCTCTCTGGCTAATGCGCGTTCATTGGCACTTAGTACTTTATCTTCTAATGCTTTTAATTCAGGCGTTATAAAACGTTCGGCGGCTTTTAATGTTTGCCTGCGTTGATAGTGCTCTGGTACAACATCAGAATGTAAACGACTAATTTCAATGTAATAGCCATGTACACGGTTATAACCAACTTTGAGTGCATTAATACCCGTTTCTTTTTTCTCTTTTGCTTCCAACTTTGCCAGGAAGTCACCGGCATTTTCTTGCAAGCTACGTAGCTCATCCAACTCTTTATCGTAACCTGTTGCAATGACGCCACCATCGCGAATTAATAACGGTGGTGTTTCGATAACAGCTTTTGTTAATAACGAAAGTGTTTTTGGATGTTCACTAATTTTTTCACTTAACTGATTTAGGTGCGCACTTTTTTGCGTGGCTAAACATTTTTGTAAGGAGGGGAGTTGCGCTAAAGCATTTCTTAATTGAGCAAGGTCGCGTGGTCGTGCAGACTTGAGTGCGATACGGGTCAGAATACGTTCGATATCACCAATGCCGCGTAATAAATCATGTAGTTCAGCATAAACTTGTGCTTTTAATATAGATTCAATTGACTCTAGTCGTTTATTTAATATTTTATGATCACGTAAAGGGCGATGGATCCAGCGGTGTAATAAACGGCTACCCATGGGCGTTGCGGTGTGATCAAGAATCGCACTTAAGGTATTTTGTTTATGCCCTGAAATACTTTCACTGAGTTCCAGGTTATGGCGTGTCGATGCATCTAAAATTAAACCCTCTTCACGAGACTCCGTGTGCAAAGCGCGAATGTGGGGCAAGGCAGAGCGTTGCGTTTCTTTCACATAAGCCAATAAACAGCCAGCTGCAGAAATGGCTAACGGTAAATCGGCACAACCAAAGCCAGCCAGGTCTTTGCTTGAGAACTGTTCACAGAGTTCTCGTTCAGCTGAGCCCGTATCAAAATGCCAGGGAGCGCGTTGTTTAATACTCGCAACGCGATGTTGGTAAGGCGTAATATCTGTGTCTTCACTTATTAATAATTCGGCAGGGCGCAAACGTTGTAGCTCACTTAATAACGCTTCTTCGCCTTGAGCTTGTAAAACAGAAAACCGACCACTGCTCATATCTAACAGAGCAATGCCAAACTGCTCATCACTGCCAAGCGAAAGCGCAACCACCAAACTTTCTTGACCTTGCTCGAGTAAGGCCTCATCCGTTACCGTCCCAGGTGTCACGATACGCATGACTTTACGTTCAACCGGGCCTTTTGACGTCGCGGGATCACCAATCTGCTCACAAATTGCAACCGACATTCCTTTACGCAGCAGTCGTGCTAAATAATTATCCGCAGCATGATAAGGCACACCCGCCATAGGAATAGGATTACCGTTCGAAGAACCACGAGCCGTTAACGTAATATCAAGTAATTTTGCCGCTTCACGGGCATCATCAAAAAATAATTCATAAAAGTCACCCATACGATAAAAAAGCAGAATGTCAGGATGCTCAGCTTTGATGCGCAAATATTGCTGCATCATCGGTGTGTGTTGTTCAGTTTTGCTCTTCATAAATCTATATTTTATTCTTATAAGTGTATAATAACTATAAAGTTTATTTGTTTTTCTTCTTTCAGGAGCGTTCATGGAATTGCATGAAATTTCATGAGTTTTCAGAAAAAAGTGTAAGTAAAAGTGTAGGTTTTTGATCGGCTGTTTAGCTCTTTGCAAAAACTTACACTTTTTCTTCCAAAAACGATTATATCTTAGCAAGATCAAATTATCTGAACAAAAGAGGTGTTTATGTCTGTAAATGAAAAAGTACCGTTGAACTCACGAAAAATTGCGGCAATGAAGCCGAGTAAAGCGATTCTGGCCGATGTTGGTGAAAACCGAGGGCTTAGGCTTACGTGTGGTAATGCAGGGACAAAAACCTTCTTTTATCGATATACCAGCCCTGTTAGTAATAAGCTCGTTCAGGTGAAAATTGGAAATTTTCCGACTACCTCTCTGGCAGAAGCGAGACTTCAATTGCAGGAGCTAAAAGAGCTTCGTAAAAGTGGCCGTTGTCCGGCTACGGAATTAAAAGAAGAAAAACAAAAAGAGGCCGATGCGCAACAAAGAAAAGCAGATATTTTTACGGTCAAGCAGTTAGTAGAATTGTACCTAACTCAATATATTGAAAATCGAATGATTAATGGAAAATTGATTAAAGGTGCTCGGAAGGTCAAAGGGCAGAAAGAAACCCGTCGTACTTTGGAGGGAGATGCTGTACGAGTTTTAGGAGATAGGATTGCTTCTGAGGTTTATCGAAAAGATGTAGTAAACCTAATAATGGAGATTGTTGGGCGAGGTGCAAATGTTCAGGCGGGAAATGTATTGCGGGAGTTAACAGCTGCATATGAATATGCCATTGGCTTAGAAAAATTTGATGATAGTTTTGCAAACCCTGGGATTTTAGCTAAAGCTGGACTGAGGCAAGCTAAAATTCGACTTACAAGTCAAAGAGGAAAGCGAGTTTTGTCTGATCAAGAGCTTAAAAAATTCTTACAGTGGTTGCCGGGATCCTGTTTTACCCCAACCCAAAAAAATATTATGCACTTTACGATCTGGACAGGTTGTCGGACTGGTGAAGTGTGCGCAGCAGAATGGAATGATGTTGACTTAGACGTGGGTACTTGGCATTTGAAAGACACTAAAACTGGAATTGAAAGACATGTTCAGTTACCAATTCAAGCCATTGCATTTTTAACGCAGTTAAAATTAACAACAGGTGATTATCTTTTTCCTTCTCAAAAAACTGGGTTACCGTTACAACAAAAAACATTGACGGAACAGGCATGGCACATGCGCGAAACAAAGCGAATGGTCGATATTGAACACTGGACACCGCACGATCTCAGACGAACAGTTAGAACCGGCTTATCTCGGCTTGGATGTAGGAGTGAGGTTGCTGAGGCAGTATTAGGCCATGCTAAAAGTGGGATTGAAGGTACTTATGATCTTCATTCATATGAAAACGAATGTAAGAAATGGCTTCAAATTTGGGCAGATCACCTTGAGTCTTTACTGGCTGATACTCAGAATGATTTTAAAATCCATGTATTAACAGGTTAATAGTATCGCGTATTTATCGAACTTGATTTATAAAAACAATAGGAAATATTTATTATGTGTGCAGAAAAAAATAATTTAAATGATGAAGAGTTACTAAAAGCTTTCAGAAAACTTAATGAATGTTATCGTGATGACAGTGGGGTAGCTGTATGTAAAGGAAGTTTACTAGTTTTATTGGAGGCGTTTGAATTACTATATCTCAACCGAAAAACAAAGAATGAAGAATTAAATTATCTTAATAATTTAATTCCAACGGGCTTAATTGAAGGTGATTTTAATGATGTTTTCGGTACTGTAGAGGATGCAATTAAGCGTACAGAAGAGTTTATCAAATCAAGGGAAGTTATTGAAGGAAGCCAAGCTGAATCGATTACCGCAAATTTGATAATGATTATGGAGCGAGAAAAATTTAACATGCCAGCCATTAATATATTACACATGATAGAAAAAGAACTTTTAAACTTACCTGATGTTTCGTAAGAAGCACTGGATATAGGTGAGTAAAGTCCCTTCGAGCTTGGAATAAAGTAAGCTAATACTCTATGAAACAATGTACGATAAGTGGCCATATTTTTTGCTGCTTCATATTTCCCCGTGCGATGGAGAGCTCTTGGTTGCTGATTCTAAAATTACCAGAGAAACCTTCAGAAGAGAAAATACTTGATATTCGTTTACTAATTTGAATGATAGATTTGATGGGCTCTTTGTCGTGATATTTTTAAGATTCTTGCTGCTTCTGAAAAAGACTTCCCATTATTTATTAATGCAATGCATTTCGCGTTTCTGCTTAATTTTGGTTGGGTCGAATGCTTAGGTTTTGTTTTATCTAAAAGTAGTAAATAATGTTGATATCTATCTACTAGCCCAAGAATTTCACCGGGTTCTACATCAAACATTAATTCAGTTTCTTCACCAAAAGACTTGGCTAGCCTCCTTAACCAAGTTACACGAGATTCATTTTTTTTCGATGCTGTAGCGCGAACTTTATTTTTTAGTAGTGGTTGGCCATTTATATGTTTTGATATTAATCTTGCAAGCACATGCCAATCATTAATTTCCCATAATGCTTCTGGAGGAGAACTTACACCTTTTTTATGGAGTGATAATATGTCACGTCTATTATTAGTCTCAATATCTAAAATACGTTCCCATGCCATACTAGCTTCTTCACTTTCCTGATATTTATCTTCGCAGAGAAGTTTAAGTTCTCCCCATACTCTATTCTTAAAATATTGATTAGTGTCTTTGTTGGATAAC
Source organism: uncultured Thioalkalispiraceae bacterium (assembly GCA_964654445.1). Classification (GTDB taxonomy): domain Bacteria; phylum Pseudomonadota; class Gammaproteobacteria; order UBA6429; family Thiohalophilaceae; genus JAGLTQ01. The sequence continues at coordinate 13,492 of CAZZIS010000018.1, read as the reverse complement.
AAAGGAAGAGGAGATATTTTAAAATATTTCACAGCTCTTTTTAGAATCACTTTTGCTTTGTCATAATCCTCTGTTTCATAAATTATTCTTCCTGAAACAGGATCTTTGTAACTAAATGGATGATGTTCTTTGCAATAATGAGAGTTTATTCCTGGGCTAGGTTGTCTCCAACAAAAGGGGCAATATCCAACAGCTGAATTTTCTGAAGAGTGAGCTAATGATATTTGTATTCTTGATATTATATCTAGAAATCTTCCTAGGTTAATTTTAACTTCATATGATATGTTGTAGTGTTTTTTCTTTTCACTTATATAGTGAAAAGCTTTGTGTAAATTATTTTGAACATTTGTAAATGGATATTTATTTTCATAAGAAACACAGAAATTCTTCGATAAAAAACCACCTAATGTTTTAGCTCTCGTTTCTAACGGTTTATGGCATTCCTCTTTAAGTTCTACCTCTTTTAAGAATTTGTAAATACTTGAAATTCGAATATCTTTTTTCGGATATCTAATATTTTCGATGTAATCGATTACATTTTTTATAATTGACGCTTGTTTTTGTTCTATTAATGCTATTTGTATTGTAGATATTATATTTAGAAATTCCTTTGAGCTAATTTTAGATTTAATGTTGCGGTGTCTATTTTTTTCGCCATTGATTGCGACTAATACACATCTTTTAAATCGTAACTTCATTTTTACCATCCTGTTTGTCAATATGGCTCCAATATAACCACATTTGTGTGATATGGCAATTTTTTGAATTTGTTTAGTCTTGGGTTTAGTTCATGAAAATTCAGGAGTTACATATGACTAAAACAATAGATTCAATTTTAAGGTCAAAAGAGGTAGCAAAAATGTTAGGGATTTCTTGTACGTCTTTATGGAGATGGAGGAAGAGTGGAATATTTCCTGAGCCTATGGCGCTCGGTAAGGATAAAAAAATGATTGGGTGGCGTGAATCTACTGTATTAAATTGGATTGAAAATCAGGAGAAATATAATTATGAATAATTTAGTGATTGAGGTAATACATATACAAATTCTTTGTTTAATTATTGGGGTTTTACCAATCGTAATATCTTGGCGATATGATCGTATAGAAGCATTGATATTATTTTCATCAGCAACAGGAGTTAGTGTCGCTGCATATTATTGGCTGCCTGAACGACTACATGTTTTATCTAGTGATTTTTCTGTTGTGAATAATTTGATGACTGAATTAAGTGATTTATACCCACAGTTATTAGGTTCTCGGGAGTTGATTTCAGCTTTGTTGTCAGCAGGAATGGGAGTTTTAATTTCATGGTCACTTTTGATGTTTTTCATGATGCAGCGAAGTAAAAACAAACCTATTAGAGGGACTGTATTACTCAGTAACGCAGATATGATTCGCAAAATAAAACCACCTAAAAATAAGCTACCAATAAAAATTGGTCGTATTCCACTCCCGTACAATATGGAAGCACGAACAATCATTGTGTCTGGAGAACCGGGAGTAGGTAAAACACAAATGATTATGTCTTTGATTTCAGCAGCACGTAAAAGAGGTGATAGAGGTTTCTGTGTTGATGTTGGGGGCGATTTAATGAGTATGTTCTGGCGTGAAGGTGACATCATATTAGATCCAAGTGATGAACGCAGTGTTAAGTCATCGCCATTTGCGGATATAGAAGATGAGCATGACTGTGATTCTGTTGCCGGTTCATATGTTTCCGAAGGTAATAATAAGTCAGGCGAATGGAACTTATATACAAAAAATCTAGCGGCAGATATGTTGAGGACATTATGGCTAAAAGGTAAAAGAAAAAATAAAGATATTTACTACTATGTTGCCAAAGCATCAACAGCTGAATTTAAAGAACTGGTAGCAGGAACACCATCTGAAAGAATATTTGATGATGGAAATGAAAAAATGCTGGCAAGTATTTTAACAATATTGAGCATACATTTTTCAGTTATACAGTTTCTTGATCAAGAAGCAGGTGAGGATTCTTTTTCTCTTAGAAACTGGGTTAAGAGCGCTTCGGATAAGAGTTGGGTATGGATTGGGTCTAATGGGAGAACTGAGAAATCATTAAAGCCATATCGTAGAGCATCAATTGATATGTTTGTACGTGAAGTGTTGAGTTTAAAACCTGATCACAGTAGAAATATATGGGCTATTTTAGATGAATTTCCATCGCATGGTGAATTAAAAGTAACTTTGGATGCCGCAGCTAGAGGAAGGAAGCATGGTCTGGGTATGGTTCTGGGAATTCAAAGTATCTCACAAATAAATTCAATATATGGGCATGATGATGCTCAAAGTATCCTTGCATGTGCAGCTCACTCTCTTATTCTTCGCACCCCTGATCCAGATACTAATGAGTATTTAAGTAAGTCAATTGGAGATGTTGAACGCAGACGAGAACAAATTAATCTTGATGGAAACAAAAATGTTACTAGTCGGCAGCAAGTTATTGAAATTCGACGAGCAGTGTTGGCAAGTGAAATTTCAAATCTTCCAACCCTAAAAGGTTATTTGAAAATTTCCGGAATTGGATGGACTCTAGTGTCTATTCCCGTTATTTCAAAAAAACTTAATCAAAAAATAGAACCCTATGTGCCATGCAAAGCATATCTAGGACTAGAAAAACAACATTTATCTAACTTGAGTTCGCTAGAAGTTAAACTAATTAATCAACTCGATGAAGTATAAGGAGCAATAAAATGGCTAAAAGTTTATTTCAATCTGCGCATGCAGAGATAAAAAAGAAACGTGTATTTATGGTCTCAATGGATTTGTTAACCAAGCTTGAGCAAATTGAATTGGAAGCAGAAAAGCATGGCGTAAGTTTTCCACTTAACAGGCACGTTGAGGATGCAATTGCAAAGTTGATTAATGCGGCAGATAAAGAGCTTCGGTTGATTGAATCTGATCTTCAACCGGATAGTTCTGAAACTATTGCTTCGTTATCTGATGGTGATGCTTCTTTTCAAACGAATGAATTTGAAGATTAATTCTCCACGATAAAACTGTGGAGCCTAAGTAATCACTCCTGTATTTATTAGTCTATGACTAATAAATACAGGAGGACACCTCACGCACACTCGTGTAGTTGTCGTTTCCCTATGGAAAACATATGTTTCAAGTGACTCAAAATGAAAATAACCATGTGAGTCACATGTGACTCAATATTAACAATATATAGATTTAAGGTGACTCAGAAATGAGTGGGAATATAAAATATGAGTAAATCGCATGCCTATAGGATTCAATTGCACTGCAATCAATCAATGCACAAAGATATAAAAGTATTTGCTGAATCGAGAGGGCTTAGTCAAAGTGCTGCGGCAAGAATTCTTGTAGAACGGGCACTAATGCAAAAGAGCGACGAGGTAATTAGTCGCTTCGATAAAATGGAAGGTTACTTATCAGCAATTCTTCATGCTTCATCAGTTACTCGCGTTTTAGCTGCGGATGTTGCGAAGAAGTCGGGCTCAGAAATATCAGGTGATGAACTTCGCGAAAGAGTTTCTCATCTTTTGCAACGCTATAAGAAATTTGGTTCATAGTTTAAGAAATGATGACGTTAGCACCAATAAGATCAGCAGAACATGCTGCGACTTACTTTGAGCGGTCAGATCATTCGGATTATTATTTACGTGATGATGTTTGTCCTTCGTATTGGGTGGGTAAAGGTGCAGAAGTCCTTGGTATAGCAGGTGAAGTTGTAGATGCGGAACGTTTTAAGAGATATTTACATGGAGAAATTTCTGGTTCAATAATCGGTACAACTAAACAGGGTAAACATCAGCATAAGCCAGGATTTGATCTACAGTTTTCTCCTGCAAAATCTGTGTCAGTGATGGCGTTAGTGGGAGGAGATGAGCGAATTATTGCGGCTCATGACAAAGCAGTAAACGAAGCAATTACATTCTTAGAAGAGAAGGCTTCATATACCCGTGTTCATACTAGAGATTCTTCGGGTAAAGATAGCATTGAACATGTTTCAACTGGGAATTTATTATGTGCAGCTTTTCGACATGATACAAGTAGAGCACAAGACCCGCAGTTACACAGTCATGCCGTTGTTATGAACGCTACACTTCGAGACGATGGAGAATGGCGAAGCATTGAAAGTCGGCATTTTTATTCCCTACAAAAAGAAGCTGGCCTTCATTATCGTCAAAGCCTAGCAGCTTCATTAATTGAATTAGGTTACACAATTGATCGAGCGAAAGATGCAAGTTTTGAAATATCAGGTATACCAGTTGATGTACTTAATGCATTTAGTCTAAGACGAAACGCAATTGACAAGGAACTGGAGAAACTGGGTTACACCCGTGAGAATGCTCCAGCTGGACTTAAAGAAAAAATTGCCCATACAACAAGAGAAAAGAAGGTGCATATTGATCCTGAATATTTGCGAGAGCAATGGCGAGCTACAGCAAAGGAACACCATCTTGATGTTAGTAAAATTCTTAATGAATCTGTGTGTCAATCACAAGATATAGAGTTCAAAGAAAAGAACAAAATAAATTCTTATGAAACATTGCAGAAACTCATGAATAACGTTATTGATTCATTAAGTGAACGAGATTCTGTTTTCTCAAAGGATGTACTCATTTATGAGATAAATAAGCTGGCGGTTGGTTTTGGTATATCCAATGCGCAGGTACAACGTGCGGTTGAACATGCTGAAAAAGATGGGGGGCTAGTTGGTAATCGTAAAACAAAAATATATTCATCTCAATTCCAACGTTGGTTAGAAGTCGATGCTTATACAACCCCTAATAACATACGTGTTGAAGAAAATATGATTAATGCAATGTGTTCAGGCAAAGGCAAAGAAAATGTTGAATTTACCAAATATGAAATACATAACATTCTTGATGTTGCTGATAAGGATAGTGTCCAAAAAGGGTTTGATGGATGGACAGCAGGGCAGAAGACAGTTACTCGTGGTCTATTGGCAAGTAATGATAAATTTTTGGCCGTTCAAGGTTTTGCTGGAACTGCAAAAACAAGCACCGTTTTGAAAATAGTAGCACAGGAGTTTGAGCTAAAAGGGTATCAGGTGATTGGAATGGCTCCATCATCATCGGCGTGTCAATCATTACAACAAGGTGCCAACATCGATAATGTTGTCACTGTTGCCAGTCATTTACTCAGCAGAGATAATTCATTGTCAAAAGGTAAATCTATTTGGTTGGTGGATGAGGCATCACTGCTATCTACAAAAGATACTGACCGATTATTAACTAAAGCAAAAAAACAAAATGCACGAGTTATTCTTGTTGGAGATGTAAAACAACTTGGTTCAGTGGAAGCTGGGGCAGCTTTCCGACAGATGCAAGAGAATGGTATTTCAACGTATGAACTTGATCAAATTGTACGACAGGATAATAAAAAAACTTTAGATGCAGTTTATTCTGCAATTGAAGGTGATGCTGAACGAGTATTGGATATTTTATCCAATGGTGGGGGAAAGGTTGTAGAAGAATCAAAGGGTGCAGTGAGCCGCCATCAAAAAATTGTAAATGACTATATGTCATTAACGAAAGATGAACGTAGCAAAACACTTTTAATTGATCCGAGCCGTGAAGGTAGAGATAACTTGACGAAACTTTTACGAACATCATTACGAAAGACAGGTGAGCTAGCAGAGAGTGAGTTAAAAATTAATCGTTTAGATAAAGTTGATCTAACAAAACCTGCTGCAAAAGATGTTTTGAATTATGAGCAAGGTGACATAGTTCGTTTTGGACGAGATTATAAAAGTAAGGGGGTGCATAAAAACGAATATTGGGAGGTGGGTGAAATAGATTCACAAAAGAATACACTGACATTGTTATCCAAAGATGGACAAAGAGTGATCTGGAATCCAAATGCTTGGGGAACAAAGATGCAAGCATTCAGAACAATAGAAAGTGGATTATCAGCAGGGGATTGTGTTGTTTGGACAATGAATGATCGCAAGCAAGGGTTGTTAAATGGATCAAAGGGCGTTGTTAAGGCAATAGACAATGAATCTGGAGTGGCAGATGTGTTATTTGCCAATGGAAAGAAAATTCGTATGTCTCTTGATCAAGTATCTCAACAGCATTGGAATTACGACTATGTGAGCACGGCCCATGCCGTGCAGGGCATGACTGCGGATAGAGTTTATTTTCATGCTGAAAGCTTTCGGCGAAATCTTGCTAGCCAAAAGGCATTTTACGTGGCGATCAGTAGGGCTAAGCAACAAGCTGTGATTTATACAGACAATCAAGAGCAGCTAATCACTCAAATAAAAGAACATACTGGGGAGAAGCAAGTCGCTAAAGAGATAAACAAAGAATATGAGCATGAAATGGATTAACAAGCGAATAATAATTAATAAAAGGTAGCTTGATACTAATTTTTCAAATTATTAGTATAGTGCTACCCTTTGCAGGGTGATTAATTTAAGGTGTTCTTATCATGGCGCTTCTCAATAAAATACTTAGCTGGACGCAAACACTTCCAAAATGGCAAAGTGATGCTGCGCGTAGATTATTACAGCAGGAGAGGGGGCTATCCGAGGATGACTACGCTGAACTATTTTCTCTACTAAAGGCAGGACATGGTTTGCCTAATCCAGATGATTTACAGCCTGTTCCATTGGCTACAAATCACCTGCCTGCCAATATCAATGCTGGTGAAACCATCATCTTGAAAGAGATGAGCGCATTAACACATGTAAACCGTATTGCCCCGAACCAGAGTTTGGCATTTTCTAAAGTGGGAATGAGCGTGATTTATGGTGGTAATGGCACGGGTAAATCAGGATATGTGAGGGTGATGAAACAAGCTTGCCGTTGCCGTGATCAACTAGAAACGGTTCATACCAATGCCAATGATCTGGCATCTGCTAACCAAACACCAACAGCAAAATTTACAATAGAAAAACAGGGCAAGGATGATGTTCTTGATTGGGAGCGGGGACAATCTGCACCTGATGCATTATCGATGATTTCCGTGTTTGATGAACGATGCGCAAGGTCATATCTTACGGCTGAGCAAGATGTTGCTTATTTGCCTTATGGCTTGGATATTGTTGAAAGCTTGGCTAACAATGTTATTCCTGAATTAACCCGCAGGCTTAACGCGGAAATAAGCTCAATTGATACTAATGTTTATAGCTTTAACCATTTAATTGGCGAAACAGAAGTTGGCAAATTAATATCAAAGCTCAGCGCTAGAACTAACCCTAAAACTATTGAGACTCTTGGCTCTTTATTGGAAGATGAAGAAAAGCGAATTACCGATCTTAATAATGCACTTGCCGAAGCTGATCCTATGGCTAAAGCTGGAGAGCTAAAACGTTTTGTTTCTCGCTTGAAAAACCTAGCTGCTAGTATTAAAAAACAATCACGTTGGGTTGATGATGATGCCGTTCAAAAATTAAAGAAACTTGATGATGAGGTGGTAGCCGCTGAGCTCGCAGAGAAGAATGCAGCTCTTGCACTTCAAGCCGGTGAGAATTTGTTGCCCGGAACTGGCGAACAGCTATGGAAGACATTATTTGAAGCGGCAAGGAAATATTCAACGCAAACTGCATATCCTGAGCATGAGTTTCCCCATACTGGTGATGATGCTCTTTGCCCGCTTTGCCAGTCATCGTTAGATGAAGCAGGGGAGCGGTTAAATCGCTTTGAGCAATATATAAAAGATGATGTGGCAAAAGTTGCTAATGAAAAACGAAAAAATCTAAACGATATACGCAAAAAAATAGAAAATGCCGATCTTGCTATTGCCATGGATAAGGATTTATCTGGTGAGATTAGCTTGCTTGATGAAACTATTGTTCAGGCTATAACTGCTTATCAAAGCAGTATTAATGATAAAAAGCAGTGGATGATTGACGCGCTTGATAGTCATAAATGGGACGGCTCGCCTGAACTTAGCGATAATCCAGCTCAAGAGGTGCGTAAATTAGCAGCGCAAAAATTAAGGGAAGCTAGAACTTTTATCAAAGCATCTGATGTGGAGCATAAAAAGAAGCTGGCGTTAGAATATGATGAGCTGGTTGCACGTCAAAATCTAAAGAAATCTTTGCAAGGCGTTCTTGATCTTATCGAGCGCATGAAAAAAGTAGCAGCGCTTAAAAAATGTAAGAATGACCTTAAAACAACTCCCATATCAAATAAGTCTAAAGAATTAGCCAGTGAAGCAGTTACAAAGGAATTACAAAACGCGCTGGATATTGAGTTTGCTAATCTTGGTGTTGGGCATATTAAAACTACGCTTAAAGAAAGAAGTGATAAAGGTAAAATCTTTCATCAGATTTTATTAGAACTGCCAACAAGTAAAAAACTGGATGAAATTTTAAGCGAAGGAGAGCAACGCGCTATTGCACTGGGCGCATTTTTAGCAGAGCTGTCTTTGGCTAATCATTCATGCGGGATAGTGTTTGATGATCCAGTATCATCGCTCGATCACTGGCGTAGGCAACATGTTGCGCGCAGGTTTGTTGAAGAAGCAAAAAAACGCCAAGTGATTATCTTTACTCATGATACATCTTTCCTTGGTCAGCTTCGTGATGAGATTGAAGATACTCAAATATTACATTCCCTACAATATTTGGAATGGCGAGCTGATGAAGCAGGTTATGTGGTTAATGGATTGCCATGGGATCATCAAGGATATAAGGATCGTATTGATACCCTTGAAAAGGCTAAAAATAAACTAGCTAAAAACTGGCCAGTTTATCCAAATGAAAAAGACGCAAGAGAGATATGTGGTTTATATAATTTATTACGCGCAACAATAGAGCGCGTTATTCAGGATGTTATTTTTAACGGTGTTATTAAGCGTTACCGTGATTGGATTGTTGTTGGCAATTTATCTGAAGTAGTGGGGTTTGATAATTTAGAATTTACAGCTATAGAAAAATTACATAAGCGTAGTTGCAATATTGTTGATGCTCATGATTCATCTTCTGCAAAAAATGCTACTGTGCCAACACCAACGGAGTTAAGTACAGATATTCAGGATTTAAAAACCGTTATTGATACTATTAAAGACCGCAGAAAAGCAAAGAAAGCCGCTACTGTGTAAATTACCGTTATATTTTTTAAGAGAAAGTTATGGGCGCAACAAGAGATAAGCTTTTAAAATTAATGCAAGAAATAAATGATATTGGTAGTTCATTCCTAATGTTATACATAAAGCTAGATTTTATTGAAAAAATGGAACTAGAGTCAGAACAAAATAAATCCTTCAAAGAAGCTTTGTCACAAATAGATAAGCTTGCGGATAAAGCATTAAAGAATGTTGAGGATTATAATTCCCTTACTGAAATAAAAAATATTTATTCTGAAATATATATACTGTCTAAGCTTCAATCATTATTAAGTATCAATAAAATACCAGAGACAGACTCTAAAACTCCTGATTATAAAGTCAGGTTTAGAGGCGAAGATATTTATATTGAATTGAAAAGCTTAAACATGCTTGGAGGTAATTTAAAGCATAAAGACATAATGAATGATTCTTTGGATACAAAAATAGTAGCAGAAGAACAAATAAAAGATGGTTCGAATGTAGGAATGGGCATACAGGTTATTCAGCCTTATCTCTCACATAATAAGGTATATGATCATAGTTCACCCAAATTAGTAATTGAATCACTTATAGATAAAATCAATCAAAATATTAAGGAACAGCAATATTCTTTGGGCGACACGATATTACTTATAGACTTGTCAGATCAGCTGCCTCTTATTTCAAAACCATCAGAAGCAATACAAGAACATTATTTTGATGATGTTGGGAATACAAACGTAAGTGGTGAGCTTTGGAATGTAGCATTTGGTAAGCTGGATGATCAAATACTTAAGCCAGCAGAGTTTGAAGGTGCAAATTATCTCGATGGAGAGTTAGAGAAAGAAGGGATACTTATCACTCACCCATACATCAAAGGACTGATTTTTCATGCAAGCGAAGATTTCTACTCAGTAGCCGAAATTATTAAAGGAAATTCGCATATTACTGGTTTACTGGAGTACATATCAAAAAAACATGTGTTTAAAATGAAATGAGCAGGAAGCAAATTAGTTGTATCTGCATTTAAAGAATTGCTTGTGTAGTCATGTAATAATATAAAAAATTCTAAATGTAACCCCTAAATAAGAAAGAAGAAAAATACGCTACAGATTAAAAAAACATTAATGGTACATATGATAGGTTACATAAAATTATTTCGAAGCCATTCTTCAAGTCGTCGAGTTGCAATGACATCATCACGATTATAGCCGAGGATATATTTTTTTAGTTTATCCTTGGTTTGTGTATTAGTTTCGGTAAGGAAATTATTAAACTGAACTACTGACCATTGTGAGCCAGAGTCATCATCTTCCCATTGGAAGTTGACCAAATCTTTATGCTTACAGATATCTTTTAGGCCGTAACCTTGGAGTGGGAGAACTAGGCTTTTTAATATGGGCTTCTGCAAATCAAATAAAGGGCTCTCATCACCCAGTAGATAAAGCACCGTAGCATTATCTTCCATGTCATATCGCTTCGCATAAGATTTAATTGTTGAGCGCTCATGACTTGAGTAATGTGCAAGTATTAGTGAGGGGTACCTTTGTCGATACTCTTCGATCTTGGCTAGAAATTGCAGCCAGCCTTTTTGATCTTCTGTATCGTTATTAGTCCAGATATATTCGAAGTTATCCTTTTCATAATCAGGAACAAGAAACCCCCAGAGATACACATGCTTTTCTCCTGTGCCGGTTAGCGGGTTATCCTCAATATCAAAATGCACCCATTGACCGTCAGGCAGTGAGACTGAATTATGCCTGAAAACTTCTCCAGTGAGATATGACTTAGCTTGCATAACAGCGCGTTGCTTTTTCTCGCTACCTTTAAGATATGGAACATCAGGAATAATGTCTGGGTCAGTTTTAGAAAGCTTGGTTATTGTGTCGATTCCTTCACTTTCAAGTCCTTCAACTGCACGTCCCTGAATACCATAGAGTAATGATAATTCCTCATTGAGTTCAAAATTGGGTTTGCAGTGCATGTAATAGGAGCAAGCGCGACACTTACTATGGCTGTACCGAACAATTGGTTCACTCTTGTTTGATAGCAACTCGCGCATTTCAACAATAAATTTATCAGTAGCTGAGTTAGCTTCATCACCAATTAAACCTTCATTGCCATCTCCCAGAAATACAATGGCAGGTAGCTCATTGCCTAGCATGCGTCGATAAAAGCCAAGTTGAACCTGTATCTCCTTTTTATCTTCACTAAGAGATAGCTTTGCATCAGCTGGCTGGTATTCACCAGTCTCGTGGAGAATTAAAAAATCTGGATAGCCTGTTAATTTATTAGTTTCATCTAGCAGCTGTGCTTGATAGATAACTTGAACTTTTTCGGCCATGAGCTGGGTGGTATGTTCCAGTGAGGTTGCGGTTTGCACTTCGAATGTCTCGGAAAGACGTTGGAGAACAGCATTTTCGTGTTCGAGACCAAGCTGGATTACTAATTGTTCAAATTCATCTTCAGTAGGGGATAAATCAAGATTTCCTTTGTTATCGAGCCATACTCGACGAGCGCAAATCGACCACGATTTAGCATCGCTTGGCTTGATTAGAGGTTTGTCAGTGTTGCTTGTCATTCGTTGGCCTTTCTATATTAATATTTAATTTACCTTATAAACACCTAGAGCCAAAGAGGTTTTATTGGTTGTTGATTCCTCAATTTTCCTTTATTCTCTCACTATATTCTATGGTGAGCAGAATCATGACTGATGAAATTTTGACCTTAAAAGAGGTCGCCCAATACCTTAAATTAGCAGAGAAGACAGCCTATAGGCTGGCCGCTGAGGGGAAGCTGCCTGGCTTTAAAGTCGGTGGTAGCTGGCGATTCCGAAAGGATGATGTTGAAAAGTTAACCAAGGGTGAAAGGTCAGACGTAAAGACTAAATGACACTATGGAAATAATTGACAACATAAATCACCTGTTAGGCGACAACATAAAGCAGGATATACAAAAAGGCTCAAAGCTAAAAATAGCAGCGTCTTGCTTTTCTATTTACGCATTTGAAGCATTAAAAGCTGAATTGCAAAAGATTGAGTCTTTAGAGTTTATTTTCACCTCCCCAACATTTGTTCCAGAAGAAACAATCGATAAAATAAAGAAAGAGCATCGTAAATTTCATATTCCAAAAGCTGAACGAGAGCGTAGCTTCTATGGCAGTGATTTTGAAATACAACTGAAAAATAAACTGACTCAACGTGCAATTGCAAAAGAATGTGCAGAATGGATAAAACGCAAAGCTACATTTAAATCAAATAGTGGTAAAGCACCAATGCAGCAGTTTATGTGCATTGATAATGATGACGATCAATCAGTTTATCTTCCTCTTCATGGATTTACCGCCGTGGATCTTGGTTATCAACAAGGCGATGCAGTTTCAAATATTATTACAAAATTTAATGAGCCTGCAAGCACACAAGTTTATTTAAATCTTTTTAATCATATATGGAGTGATCCTGAAAAAATTGAAGATGTAACCTCATTGTTATGTGATCACATTGCTAGTGTGTATAAAGAAAACCCACCTGAGCAAGTTTATTTTTTTATGCTCTATAATATCTTTAATGAATTCTTAGAGGATATAAATGAGGATGTTCTACCAAACGATCTAACAGGCTATAAAGACAGTTTGATTTGGAAGAAGCTTTATAACTTTCAGCAGGACGGCGCTACCGGAATCATAAATAAACTAGAAACATACAATGGCTGTATTCTTGCTGATAGCGTTGGTTTAGGTAAAACATTTACAGCTCTTGCCGTTGTAAAATATTATGAGTTAAGGAATAAATCGGTTCTCGTACTTTGCCCAAAGAAACTAGCAAACAACTGGTTAAATTATAATCGAAACCTAAAAACCAATATCTTCTCTAAAGACCGTTTTAATTATGACGTTCTTTGTCATACAGACCTTCAAAGAACCAGTGGTGAATCTTTTGGAACACCGTTAGATAGAATTAACTGGGGTAATTATGATCTTGTCGTTATCGATGAATCTCATAACTTCCGCAACAATGATGCATTTAAGGATAAAGAAACTCGATATCAAAAACTCATGAATTCAGTTATTCGTGATGGCGTAAAAACAAAAGTTTTGATGCTTTCAGCTACGCCCGTGAATAACCGTTTTATGGATCTGCGTAACCAGCTTGCACTAGCATATGAAGGTGACGCTTCAAATTTAAATGCCAAGCTTCGAACGACTAAGGGTATTGATGAGATATTCCGCAGAGTACAAACAACATTTAATACTTGGGCAAAGTTACCACCTGAGGAACGTACAACTGATGCAATATTAAAGTCATTAGATTTCGATTTTTTCGAGTTATTAGACAGTGTAACAATTGCCAGATCACGTAAACATATTCAAACATTCTATGACACGACAGAGATTGGAAGCTTCCCAGAACGTAGAAAACCTATCTCATATCATAGCCCTT
>CAZZIS010000017.1:0-42309 GCA_964654445.1 uncultured Thioalkalispiraceae bacterium | reverse complement strand
TGTCATTTAGACAATTTGCAAAACATCTAGTCGTATTGGTAGGGCTAACTGCCCTACCAGTTTTGTCTAATGCCGGTGATTTGGGACCTACTCCACCTAAAGCGAAAATGAATTTTTCGGAAAAATCCAAGTGTGTTAAACCTATTGGTGAAATTCGTAGAAACCACATGGAGCTTTTAAAGCATAAACGTAACTTAACTCTGCGTGAAGGTGTTCGCACAAAGGATAACAGTCTCGTTGAATGTATCGAGTGTCATATATCAGCAAATGACAAAGGCGAATTTGCTCGCTTTGGTGATGATGAATATTTCTGTAGTAGTTGTCACAATTACGCAGCTGTTAATATTGATTGTTTCGATTGCCATTCAGACTTACCTGAAGAAGCAGCCAAAAAACTTCGCTCAGCTAAAAATTCTCATCATTCTATGACTGAAGGAGGCACAAAATAATGTCTAATTCAGAACACCCAGTAGTTCCAAATCAAGTGAATAAAAATCACGCAAACCAATACCGTCGCAAATTTTTAACTCAATCTGCTGCAGTTGCAGGTTTAGTAATCGCTCCCGGCATCGTTTTAAATCAGGTTGCTCACGCTAAAGCGGACGCAGATAAAGTCACTGATGCTACTCGTTGGGGAATGTTGATCGACACCAACAAATGTGCAAAAGGTTGTACTGATTGTGTAACAGCTTGTTCAACTGAAAACGGTTGGGGCACAGGTGAGACGCATTCAAGTAAAGAGCAACAAGCGCAATGGATTCGTAAAGTCACCGTAACTGACAAACAAACTGGTCATGTTCAATCATTACCTCTAATGTGTCAGCACTGTGAAACAGCCCCTTGTGTTGATGTTTGCCCTACCGGTGCATCAATGAAGCGTAAAGATGGTATTGTTTTAGTTGATAAACACATCTGTATTGGTTGTCGTTATTGCATGATGGCTTGTCCGTACAAAGCGCGTTCATTTGTTCATGAAAAGCTCGAACTACAAAAACCGAATGCTCCTCGTGGTATTGGTACTGTAGAAAGCTGCACAATGTGTACTCATCGTGTCGATAAAGGACAGGATCCTGCTTGTGTTGAAGCTTGTACTAACGCTGAACATGGTGCAATGCTCTTCGGTGATTTGAAAGATGCAAATAGCGCTATTTCTATTGAATTGAAAAAACATGGCGGTGAACAAATTCGTGCAGATCTCGGTTTAAATACCGGCGTACGCTACCAGGGGCTTTAAGTTTAAAGTTCCTGTAATAATAAATACCTTAATATAAAATTAGGTTAAGAGAAGTCTTCATATGAAAAAACCAGTTTTTAAACAAATTGACGGTAACAGCATTAATTATTGGATGTTACTTGCCCTTCTTGGCAGCTTTGTACTTGCCGCTGTTGGTTCTCATTTTTATATGGAACATGGTGGTCATTACGTGACGGGGATGAACAACCAAATCGTTTGGGGCTTACCTCACGTATTTGCTGTTTTCCTTATTGTTGCAGCATCTGGTGCGCTTAATGTTGCATCCATAGCATCTGTGTTCGGCAAAACGGCATATAAACCGCTTGCTCCACTTTCAACCCTGGTTGCTTTAGCATTATTGGCTGGTGGTTTAATGGTTCTGGTTTTAGATTTAGGTCGTCCAGATCGCTTGATTACCGCGATGACAGTGTATAACTTCAAATCCATTTTTGCCTGGAACATGATTTTATATAATGGTTTCTTTGCTATCGTTGGTATTTACATGTGGACCATGTTGCAACGCAATATGAACAAGTACAGTAAAATTGCCGGCTTCTCAGCTTTCATATGGCGTTTAACGTTAACAACAGGTACCGGTTCAATCTTTGGTTTCCTTGTTGCACGCCAGGCTTATGATGCTGCAATCATGGCACCCATGTTTATTGTTATGTCATTCTCATTTGGTTTAGCTATTTTCCTGCTTATTGTAATAGCTACTTATAACTGGACTGATCGCCCTCTTGGAGATGCAACCTTTAAACGCTTAAAAAATCTTTTAGGTATATTTGTTGCTGGTGTACTCTACTTTGTTATTGCTCAACACTTAACAAATTTATATGCCACTGAACATCACGGTGTAGAAGCCTTTATTCTCAGAGATGGTGGAATCTTCACGCAATTGTTCTGGTACGGTCAAATAATTTTAGGTAGCTTAATTCCTTTAGCAATTATCTACCATCCAGCAACAGGTAACTCTCGTTCAGCCATATCAGTTGCTTCAATATTTATTGTACTTGGTGGACTTATTCAGATGTATGTCATCATTATTGGTGGTCAGGCGTATCCATTAGAATTATTCCCGGGTAAAGAGGTTTCAAGTTCTTTCTTTGATGGTGTAGTTAATTCATACAGCCCTACTCTTGCAGAAGCACTTTTAGGTATCGGTGGAATTGCAGTAGCACTCTTTTTGGTTGCCTTTGCCGTGAAAGTTTTACGTTTCTTACCTGAGTCTTTAGCTGACGAAGCTGTTGATCCTCACCACAGTAAGTAATACACAAATCTAATCTCTCGTTTAAGAGGACAGATCAATATGATCTCTCCTCTTTTTAACGTTTAGGGCGGTCTAAAATGCAGCGAATTTTAATCTCTGCGGCACATAAATCCTCTGGTAAAACCACACTCACTCTCGGCTTGTGTGCTGCGTTACATGCTCGTGGTTTAATTGTGCAACCTTATAAAAAAGGACCCGACTACATTGATCCTATGTGGTTATCTCGTGCATCTGAACGTGACTGCCATAACCTGGACTTTCAAACCATGTCCAACGAGGAAATATTAGCTACGGTTTCTTTATATTCTCAAAATGCTGACATCTCCCTTATCGAAGGAAATAAAGGATTATTTGATGGTGTTGCACTTGATGGCAGCAACAGTAATGCTGCGGTCGCCGAATTAACAAAATCTCCCGTTGTACTTGTTATTGATACTCAGGGAATGACACGAGGTATTGCCCCTCTTCTTCTTGGTTACCAGGCCTTTAACAAAAAAGTTAACATTGCGGGTGTTATTTTAAATAAAGTGGGTGGTCCACGACACGAACAAAAGCTGCGTGATGTTATTAAGCAATATACAGATATAGCCGTTGTCGGTGCTGTACCCCGATTGAAAGAGCTTAATATTACAGAAAGACATCTTGGCCTTATTCCAAGTAATGAAACGACCAACACCGATGAGGTCATTTCAAAAATAGCCTCTATCGTGGAAAATCATGTTGATCTTGATTTATTACTCAAGATTGCGTCATCAGCCACAGCACTACCTGAATCAACTTATAAAATTACTACTAAAGAAAAGCCTGTAACACTTAAAATCGGCATTGCACGTGATGCGGCATTTGGCTTTTATTATCCGGGTGATTTAAATGCCTTTCGTGCTGAAGGTGTTGAACTTGTTGAATTTGATACACTCAATGATACGACCTTACCCGATGTAGACGCACTTTTTATTGGTGGTGGTTTTCCTGAAAGCTGGATGAAAGAACTCGAAGCAAACACTCATTTACGACAGCAGATCAAAGAGGCAATTGATTCTGGATTACCAGCCTATGCTGAGTGTGGAGGTCTAATGTATTTGTCAAAATCAATAAGCTGGCAAGGCAAACAGGCCCAGATGGTAGGCGCTATTGCCGCAGATATAGAAATGAATGAAAGGCCTCAGGGCCGTGGCTATGTCTCTCTGAGGCGTACTAAGGACACTCTTTGGACAAATACTCAGGCCTTGTCGAATACCGAAAACAATGATATTCCAGCCCACGAATTTCACTATTCATGTTTTAAAAATCATGAATATATCGATTCTAAGGTAAAATATGCCTACGAAATGAAGCGAGGCAACGGTATAACCGGTATTCATGATGGACTGATTTACAAGAATTTACTGGCAAATTATGCACATTTACGCGATACAAGCCGATATCATTGGGTTTCTGATTTTGTTGAATTTATTAGACAAGTGAAATCGTAATTTGATATAATAGACTATATTACTAGGTTATTATTTTACTTAAGTTTTTATATATAAACATTTTTTTGGAGTTATCATGATTACAGTATCAAAAAATGCAGCAGAACAAATTAAAGAGTCTGCAAAACAAAGCCAGGCTGAAGGTTTGGGTTTACGTCTTTCAGCACAGCAAAAAGAAGATGGAAGTCTGGATTATGCGATGGGTTTTGCTGATCGGGATATGGATGATGATGTTTTTTTTGAAAGTGAAGGTGTGAAAATTATTGTCTCTGCTGGATGTTATGAACTATTAAAAAATACTGAACTTGATTATGTAAAACTGGATGATATTGAAGAAAAACAATTCATTTTCAAAAACCCAAATGATCCCAATTACAAAACAGATGAATCTGGTATAGAACATCACTATTAAGTTATATAAAAAAAATGTAATTATTAATGACTTTTAATAAAAAACATAAAAGTGAAGATCATACTGTTGTTAAAAGTGAACAAGCTTCCATATGGAAAAGTCCGCTTTGTACAACAGTATTTAGTCTAACTGTTGTTATTGTCCTGCTATTTATCGCAGGAGTATTATCAATAGAAAACAAATATTCAGGATCCATCTATATTCTTGCTACACTTTTTTTTGTTGCAATCTATCTTCTTACCACTTTGTTAAAACAAGTCCGCCATAATTTTCTTTCGCCATTAAACAATCTTCGAAAATGGTCAGAAGAGATGCTTGACGATAATCACTCGGCTCGAATTTCAAATAAAGCTCAAGGTGAATTTACTGATTTATTTAAAGGTATAAATGTTTTAAGCAATCGTCTGGAAACATTAACTCTCCATATGCAAAGCCAGGTAAGAAAACAAACAAAACATATCGAAAGAAAAACTCACTCACTGGAAGTTATCTACGATGTTGCAGCAAGTATAAATATATCACGGGATCTTGATGATCTACTTACACGTTTTCTTTTTACATTAAAAGATGTTGTGCATGCACGTGCAGCTGTTGTGCGTTTATTAACAGACGATGACCAAATGCGTCTGGTCGCCAGTGTCGGGCTTGATGATGATTTGATGGAACGCGAACAAACCATTCCATCAAATGAATGCTTATGTGGTATTGCATATAAAGACGGGGATGTACATTTTCAGGATAATGTACAAAAATGTAATAAAATTATAGGTCGAGATTTTTTTGATGACGATGAGAAAGACATTGGCATGATTGCAGTTCCACTTCAGTACCGTGGAAATACTTTGGGTGTATACAATCTTTTTGTAAGTAATCGAGAGTTTCATAATCATGAAGAAATTGAAGATCTCTTAACCACAATTGGTCGTCATCTTGGTATGGCAATTGACAAGGCCCGCTCAGAAGATGAAGCCCAACGATTATCGTTAATGGAAGAACGGAATCGACTGGCACATGAACTTCATGATTCATTAGCACAAACACTCGCAAGTCTGCGCTTTCAGGTACGGGTTCTGGATGAAACATTACGTGGCGGTCAGGAACCTGATGTTTGGCATGAACTTGAAAAAATAGAAAATAATATTGATGAAGCTTATTCCGAATTGCGTGAATTAATCACACACTTCCGTGCTCCAATTGACAAACGTGGTTTAATTCCAGCCGTTGAACATCTTATTGAACGTTTTCAGTATCAAACAGATATTTCTATATACCTGCAAAAAGAATGGAATGTACTTCAATTACCCGCCAGCATAGAAGTTCAGGCACTTCGAATAATTCAGGAATCATTAAATAATATTCGCAAACACAGTCAAGCACACACTGTTCGCGTTATATTACGTAGTGATACACAAGGTGATTGCAGAATTTTAATTGAAGATGATGGTGTAGGAATTAAAGACGTTCCGGATTCAGATGTTACCTTAGGCGACCATCTTGGCTTAAGTATAATGCATGAACGCGCAAAACGTATAGGCGGAACAGTAAAAATTGAAAGTGAACCCAATGAAGGTACTCGAATATTACTTCAATTCGGACACTCAGAACTTCCTTCACAAAAAGAAAATAAAAAAACCATTCTCGTTTCTCCACCTACTCAAAATTTACTACCATGAAAAATTTACGTGTGTTACTCATTGATGACCACACCCTCTTCAGGGTTGGATTAGAAGGTTTATTAGTCAGTCGCGGTATTGAAATAGTTGCATCAGTTGGAAGTGGGCATGATGCACAAAGGCTTGTTGATGAATTAACCCCGGATATTATATTACTTGATATGCGCATGCCTGGTATCAATGGACTTGAAGTTTTAACAATGCTAAAAGAAAAAAATGATTCTTTACCTATTGTAATGTTAACAACAAGCACTGATGAAAATGATTTAATAAAATCACTTCGCTCAGGGGCACAGGGTTATCTTTTAAAAGATATGGAACCTGATGAACTTGTTTTAGCTTTACGTGATATCGTTGGAGGCAAAACGGTAGTTGCTCCTGATTTAGCACCTATACTTGCAAAAGCCGTACAAGGTAAAACAACTGAAAAAGAAGAAAAAGATGACAGTCCTTTTTCAGCACTAACTCCCAGAGAGACTGAAATTCTTGGCTTATTAGCCGAAGGACAAAGTAATAAAGCCATCGCCAGAAACCTTGGCATATCTGATGGCACTGTTAAATTACATGTGAAAGCAATTTTACGTAAACTCAATGTTCATTCACGAGTCGAAGCAGCTGTTATGGCTGTTGAACGTGGATTTAATAAAACTACTCGAATATTATGAAAAAATTTAATGAACTTGTTGCTGAAAGCGCAAAAAATGTTACTGAAATATTTCCGTGGGATTTAGAAGAAAGGTTTCAGGAAAACCCTTCTCTTTTATTGTTAGATATTCGTGAGCCTTATGAGTATGACGCTATGCATATTAAAGACTCACTTAATGTACCTCGCGGTGTTCTTGAAACAGCCTGCGAATGGGATTACGAAGAAACTATTTCTCTCCTGGTCAAGTCTAGAGATAAAGAAGTAATTGTTGCTTGTCATTCAGGAAACAGAAGTATTTTTGCCTGTGAAGTTATGCAAAAGCTTGGATACAAAAATGTTGTCTCACTTAAAACAGGATTACGGGGCTGGAGTGATTATGAACAGGCTTTATTTGATAAAGATGGAAATGAAGTTGATGAAGATACTGCGATAGACTACTTCACTGCAAATATTCGTGAAGACCAAATGGCGCCTAAAGAATAAAAACATTTACCGCAGAGACGCAAAGGACGCAGAGTTTCTTAAGCTTTGTAATCTTTAAAATAATTCATAACGTGGGTCATGACTGAAGCTTGACCTGCAATTATTGTTAATCGTTTTTAATCAATATTTTCTTTGCGTTCTCTGCGTCTCCGCGGTGAAATTTTATGGCTTTGACTTATTCGTACAGCTTACGATCTTTACGTTTTCCCTTCGGACTCGCTTGTTGCACAATAACACCTTCTAATGCTTCAAAAGTAATTTCTCTTTTTTCATGCATATATGCTTCATTTAAAGGTGCGATAAAATACTTTTCATCTTCAATCAATAATTGACGAAAGATATAACCATTCTCTACCAATGCCATAACATAGCATTCATGTTTAACTGTAGCTGAAGCGTCAATAATAATAATAGAATCTTTCTTAAATTCTGGCTCCATGCTGTCATCAAGTACCTGTAACGCAAATGGCTCAGTACCAGAACAACTGCTTTGTTCCAGCTCCATTTTGATGTCAGGAGTAAAATTAACTTTAGATTGATTCATAATAAACCTCGAACTCGAATGAGAAGCGTATTATAGTGTTTTTTGCACTAAAACAATATTAATTATAACGATATTTAGTCAATAAACCCTGTTGTTATAAAGGTATTATGCCGTTTTTTCAGCAGATTCCTGTAACTGCAGTGCCCACATATCCGCATAAATACCTGCTTTAGCCAATAAGACTGTGTGTGTGCCTTGTTCAACAATCCGACCCTTATCCATAACCAGTATCTGGTCAGCATCAGTAATGGTTGATAAACGATGAGCAATAACCAATGTAGTGTGTGTTTGAGCAACAGAACTTAATGCTTCGAGAATAACCTTTTCAGATTTAGAATCAAGTGAAGAAGTTGCTTCATCAAATATAAGAATCGGTGAACCTTTTAATATAACCCGGGCGATAGCAAGACGCTGTTTTTCACCGCCAGATAATTTCAAACCCCGTTCACCAACAGCCGTATCATATCCATCAGGTAAGCTTTCAATAAATTCATGAATGTTAGCTAATTTCGCCGCGCGAATAACCTCTTCCCTGGTTGCGGCTGGTTTTGCATATTCAATATTATATAAAATAGATTCATTAAATAACACCGTATCCTGAGGGACAATACCCACTGCCTGGCGTAAACTAGCTTGCGTTACTTTAGATATATCCTGATCATCATAAAGAATACGTCCATTACTCACATCGTAAAAACGAAATAACAAACGCGCTAAAGTTGACTTACCCGAACCTGAATGACCAACGATGGCTAGTTTTTGACCTGGCTTTACCGTGAATGAGACATTGTGCAATATTTGCCTATTGTCTTGATAAGAAAAATCAACATGCTCAAATTTTATTTCACCTTTTACATGTTTGAGGTTCCTGGCATTATCCACATCCTGAATTTCAAGATTTTCATCAAGCAAATTAAACACCATTTCCATGTCAGCAAGTGTATGTTTTAGCATGCGGTAAATAATACCCAAAAAACTTAATGGCATGAAAAGCTGTAACATCATGGTATTAATTAAAACTAAATCACCTAAACTCATTTTTCCATCAATAACACCCTGCCCGGCATAAAACATAATAAAAGTTAAACCAACTGCAATGATTGCACCCTGGCCGAAATTTAAAATAGACATTGATGTTTGACTGATTACCGCAGCGTTTTCCCATTCTGACAAAGTTGAGTCATAACGATTTACTTCAAACGCTTCATTATTAAAGTACTTCACCGTTTCATAGTTGATTAAACTATCCACTGCCTGACCATTAGATTCTGAATCCAGTGCATTCATCTTATGTCTAAAATGCATACGCCATTCTGACACCAATAATGTAAAACCAATATAAATCCCGACAGTCGTAAAAGTAATCAGCGCATATTTTGCTTCATACTGGCCTAATAAAATAAAGGCAACCAATATAAATTCGGCAAAAGTAGGGACGATATTAAAAACAAGGTAATTTAATATTTGACTAATACTGCTCGTACCACGTTCAAGGTCACGAACAATATTACCGGTGCGCCTTTCCAGGTGGTAGCGTAACGAAAGTTTATGTAAATGAGACAAAACCTTATTGGAAAGTCGACGCATGGCGCGATATCGTACCCGCGCAAACACCGCATCACGCACTTCGTTAAAGAGTGAACCCGACATCCTGGCCGCACCATAAAGAATAAATAACGTTATTGGAATAACAATGGCACTTTTATCTGCTGTATCTAATATATCGATAATTTCTTTAAATATAAGAGGGATGCCGACAATAGCGACCTTTGACAAAATAAGACTCAATAAAGCGATTAAGACTCGACCTTTGTATTCCCAAATGTAAGGGAATATCCGCTTTAAATTACGAATATCTTGTCTACCGCCTTCCGGGGCGCTGGTATAACGAAATTGGCTCATATTTTCCTTGATATTAAAATCGAAACTAATCTCGATACTAAAGGGGGACGCTATAGCGAGACTAACGAAACTTTAACTATATTTTATATATTATTAAAGATTAAAATAATTGATGCTAAAAAAGGGGACTAAAATGTTACAACCACTTGCCATTATGATGTTCTTTAATCTTAGCTTTTCATTACTAATTAACTTGCTATTGATACCTGTTTTTTTACTCAGATATACATGTACGATTAGAACACAGTCAAGCTCAAAATATTTCAACGCTAAGGGCGCAGAGTTTTAATATCTATACAGGACGATTTCATCGTCCGAAAATAAAATATATTTTTATGCAAACATCAGCTTAAGTAATATTTTTTACTTTGCGTTCTTTGCGCCTTTGCGTTAAAGGACTTTGACATTTAAGTCCCTTCTGGATCAAACCAGCTCAACTTATCATGGAGTTTCACAACTTCACCCACAATAATTAATGTTGGTGCTTTTACATTATTCTTTTTAACAATTTCATGCAACGTTGTTAAGTCACCAATGTGCACCCTCTGATCCTGGGTTGTGCCCTTCTCGACTAAAGCTGCGGGCGTTGTACCCGGCAAACCATGCGCTACAAGCTCTTTACAAAGTTCTTTAACCGTTTGTAGCCCCATGTAAAACACGACGGTTTGATTGGGTTGCGCAACGGCATCCCAATTTAAATCGGTTGTGCCATCTTTTAAATGACCGGTAACAAACATACAAGACTGGACATAGTCACGGTGTGTTAAAGGGATGCCAGCATAAGATGAACACCCTGCTGCTGCAGTGATACCGGGAACAACTTGAAAACTGACATTCTCTTCAGTTAATGTTTCAATTTCTTCACCACCGCGCCCAAAGATAAACGGGTCACCGCCTTTTAATCGTAAAACCTTTTTTCCTGCTTGTGCTAAGCGCACTAACAACGCATTAATACTTTCTTGTGGAAGCGTATGTTTGTTACGTTCTTTACCTGCATAAATCATTTCTGCATCACGACGCACTAAGTCCATGACGCCTTGTGAAACCAAACGATCATACACAACCACATCAGCTTGTTGCATTAAGCGCAATGCTCTAAAGGTTAAGAGATCAGGATCACCAGGGCCTGCACCAACTAGATAAACTTCACCGCGTTCTGCAGGTGCTTCTGCATTTTCAACAGCCGTTTCTAATAACTCGCGTGCAACTTTATCTTTACCTGCAATCAAGGTATCCGCTACAGGGCCTTCTAAAATACCTTCCCAAAAAGTACGAATTTCATCTGTGTTTGAGAATTTTGCTTTTACTTTTTCACGGAAGGACTCAACCAAGGTAGCTAAACGACCATAAGCTGCTGGAATATAGGTTTCTAAACGTGAACGTAAAAGGCGCGCCAATACCGGTGAAGCCCCACCTGTCGAAATAGCAATTTGTACCGGGTTACGGTCAATAATTGAAGGCACAATGAAACTACACAAATCAGGTGCATCAACCACATTAACAGGGATACCCTTCGACTTTGCTAATTCAGAAACATGAATATTTACTTTTTCATTATTTGTTGCTGCTATGATGATTTTACAATCATCAATATCTGCACATTCAAATTCGCGATTAATGTGTGTAATTTCACCTTCATCTTTACGAATCGTGAGATCCTGACATAATTCCGGGGATATAACTGAGACCGCAGCACCAGCCCGTAAAAGCATAAAAACCTTACGAGAAGCGACTTTTCCACCACCAATAACCAGGCAATTTTCGCCTTTGACGTTCATAAAAATAGGTAAAAAATCCACAGTTAATCCTCTGATTTACAAATACTTAAGGCGCCTATAATACCTATCCTTTTACCCTACGTCTTTAGCAAATAAGTGATAATTCCGCACAGTTAACAAGGTCTATTTTGTAATACATTTATATCCTACTATACTACTATGGTATTGCAAAATACTCAAAAACTCCAATAATTCTGAAAAGGAGAATCCTCGTTTATATTTTGTCTTACCCGATATTGATAATGCCAAATCCGTTTTCAATAAACTTCTTCTCGCACGCATAGAAGAACGAAATATACATGTCTTAGCAAGAGATGATATTTCTCTTAACGGATTACCTGAAGCATCCTTGTTAGAAAAAAGTGATCTCATACATGGCCTACAATTAGGTTTTATTGCAGGTGGTTTACTGGTGTGATACTCACAATCTCCGCTTACATGCTGGATATGATAGTTCCCGACCTGGAAACTATTTCGTTGAGTGGAATAATCATCGGCGGTGCTTTTTTAGGTTCATGGACATCTAGTATGCTTGCTATTAATGTACAAAATACTCGATTAAAAGAATTCATGATCGAAGTAAACGCTGGACAATTACTTTATATGGTAGATGTGCCTGTACATAGAATTGATGAGATTACAAAACTTGTACACACAAAACATCCTGAAGCTACTGCGCGTGGTGTCGAGCACACAATACCGGCATTTCCTTAACCCCTCTTACTCAAGAGAAGTGAATGAGCCATCATAAAATAATAAGAGTACTATTGTTTTATGATGGTAAAAACTCAATAGGAAACAACACTGTAACTTCCTCAACACTGTGAGAACCAAAATCAAAACGTTTTATTCTTGCAACCAACCTTGATTCAAGTTTAGGATCATTTAGCTCACTTGATTTAATACGTACTTTTAAAACTTTACCTGAAGGTGCAATAGTTATTTCCAGGATAATTTTCCCTTTTAAACCTGGATGTGCACGACGTGCTCTTCTATAGATAGAATGAAGCTTACTCTTATTTTGATCCATCACAAATATGACATCTTCTTCAGAGCGAACATTATCTCCACGCATTGCCTTATGACTCTTGCCTTTAAGTTTTCCATTTGAAGCCAGAGACTGTCTGAATGCTATTTTATCTGCTTGAGATAAAACAGTATTACTTACGCTTGTTATGTACTTATCTTTACTTACGCCACCACTACCTTTTGATGCATCAGTAGTTAAAACACCCTTATTCACCGTTGCCACTTTCATAGCAGATGAATTTTTTCTAACTCGCTTCCCTACCATTGAGTTAATTGAAGACGTATCCATCAGGTCAGACAATTCATTACTCAAAGCCATCAAACCACTAGATTCAGCTTTCTTACGAGCCTTCTTCTGTATTTTAGTTAATGGTTTATTTGATTTTGGCTTTTTCTTAATTCGCTTTACTGATCTGGTCGGTGGTTTTGGTTTTGGCTTTGGTTTAACCTTGATAACCTTAGGTTTTTCTTTTTGCAGAATAAATTTTGCTACACGTTCAGGAATAGCAGTACGTGCTTTCCTTTCCTCTTTTGGTATATTAA
Source organism: uncultured Thioalkalispiraceae bacterium (assembly GCA_964654445.1). GTDB lineage: Bacteria > Pseudomonadota > Gammaproteobacteria > UBA6429 > Thiohalophilaceae > JAGLTQ01. Next base: position 29,323 of record CAZZIS010000017.1, on the reverse strand, counting down.
TGGACATCATTACTAAACCAAAAATCACAGCTAAAATAACAACAACAAGAGTTAAACGATTAAAAAAATGATCTCGACTATGCTCTGGCGCCCAATCTAATGCCAGATTTGAATAGGTAACTGCACTCATTATCCCTTTCCTTTAGCTTTTTGTACTGCGGCGAAAGCGATATGTGTATAATTAGTTTGACGGCATGTAGCAAGAATTTTTCGCAACAACTGGTAGGGAATATTTTCATCACCCATAATTGTGACTGAACGTCCCTTTCCTGGTTTAGTTGTAATAGCAGATTTGGATGACTGGAATTTTAATTCCTTTTCTAAACCAGGTATAAGTATTTCCTTGTTTGTCAAAACATCAACAATATTAGACACTTTAGTTCCCTGAACTATAATACTGTCCTGAGTAATTGCGATAATTAATGTTTCTTTAGGTGCCTTTTCAGCAACTGATGTTGGCAGGCTAATGTCTTTACTATTTGGCAGTTGTTGTACATTTGAAGAACTAACCAGAAGGAAAAAAACCAGGATAGTAAATATATCCATCAGGGATACAAGATTTAATGCTCCCTGTTTATTACGTTTATGATTTCGCTCCATTCTTCTGGCACGACGGGACATAGTCATCATTTTTTTATCCCAGCCTGATTAACAACATGACTATCAGTCACAGCTGTACCGTTTTCCAGAATGGGAGCATCACCTATTGAGATATTTGGAAACAACTCAACCGTTTCAACAGATGTGAATTGCACTACATCAGCACTACGGACATGGTCCATTACCGTAATAAGTGTTTTATAATTAATTTCTGGTTCCAATAACAAGGTAATATTTTTCTCTTCGGGAAAACGTGATTTGATTTCAACAAGAATGTCTGTAAATTTCATCCACCTGGTTTCTTCATTACTACGAACAAAACGTTTAATGATCCCCAGATTTGCATCCTGAATATCAAAACTATTTTTACGTAAAACAAGTTCCAGATTTAAATTAATTTTTTCCTGTTGATTTTCTTTTGCATTAAGTGCCGGTAGGTTTAATTCCAAAACAGTTATTCGTGAAAATACGGCCGTAATTAACAAGAACGGTACAAGTATCACCATTAAATTCATAAATGCAGTAATGTTTAACTCTACTGCAGCTTCAACACGTTTTTTACCAATTCGTTTCATAAGTCAGCAGCTATTCTCTATCCATTAAATTCAAACATTTGACTGCGGCCATTTCAAGGTTATCGACTAAACGCGCTGTTTTAGTAACAAGATATGAATGAAATAATAATAAAGGAATAGCCGCAAGCAAACCAAAAGCAGTGGTATTCATCGCAACAGAAATACTTGCGGAAAGAAGATCAGCTTTCTCCGCGGGATCAGCCGCAGCTACTGCTGTAAAAGCCTGTATCAGGCCAACAATAGTCCCTAACAATCCGAGTAATGTAGCAATATTAGCGAATGTTGCCAGATAATGAGTACGTTCCTCCAGGTTAGGCAATGCTTCCATCATACCCTCTTCCATTGCCGATTCTATTAGCTCACGTTTTTTATTCGCACGATGACGAGCAAAACCATAATTCAGCAAAAGTGCCAGAGGCGTTTTAATTGATTCTGTTAAACTAACCGCACGTTGAAAATCATTTGCTTTTAACATTGGTACTAATTCGCGCCACACTTTTTTTGTGCGCGAGTCAGTACGCGATAAATATAAAAACCTTTCAATAGCTATTGCCAGACCAATCGCAAATACGATTAAAATCGGGTACATGAAAGGACCACCTGTTTGAAAGAATTTTACAAATTCCATAACTACCTCTTATACATAATATAAATATTAAAAATTAATTCGTTTCTTTGACTTTATCGATTTTTAAAAACGACAATGCTTTATCAATCAAAGAATCATTATTAGCCTCACTCTCTTGCAACTTATTCTCTAAGACTTTTACACCATTAAGATCTTCATCAATCAATTGTAATAATTGACTTCTTTTCTCGCGATATGCTGCAAACGATATCCTGTTGTAATAATGCTCATCGGATAACGTATGCAACAAAGCCATGTTTTCTCTAAAATTCATATTCATCGTCTTTCTTTTACTTCACGTAGTACTCTAAAACCACTGATATTATCTGCCTGCCCGGTATGAGCTGCTGATAATGTGATATCACACTTATCCATTGCATCCTTATATGAGCCACCCATTGCAATTAAACTACGTCCATTGCCATAAACCCATTCACGCGCATTACCCAGGTAATTAACAATACCCCATGGGTTTTGTTTTCCTGTAGTGACTTTTACAAGTTCATTACCTTTAGATATTCCACGTGTGTTCATCTGGCAATTACGGTTTGGATCACGGACAGTTTTCCTGGACTTGGCAGCATAAATCCATTCATGCTTAGTCGGTAAACGATATTTTTGTCTTGTTTTTTTACTTAACCATTTTAAATATTTTTTAGCGGTAGAAATTGATATGTCCGTAACAGGCAGCCTGGTATTCTTATCACTAATAGAGCATGATTTTGTATTCAGACAAAACTCATTTATTTCTTTTACCGAAACTTCATATTTACCTAATGCAAAAGGTTTAATATTTTGATTTCCAGGGATAACAACAAGAGAAGGACCAAACCGCAAACCCTGTAATTTATCATGGCACATTGTACGTTTACCCCGGGCACCTAAACCAGCAATAGAAATATCACAGGAATCACGTGGTATTATTTTTATTGAAGCAATAACTTTATTATTTCTAAAGATACGTGTTGCATATTTTTTTGATTCAGTTGCCCGTCCTGGTCGCAACTTACCAATTTGAATTATGCAGGACGAAAGCATATTAACAATTTTTTTCTCAATTTTATTATATCTTGGGCGATCCAGTGAACGTAACTTTTTAACAGCAATATCAAAATCTCGCATATTAAGCCGACCCTGACATTTTAACTGATGGTTCACATTTTTGAGTGCGAGATTAAAACTGTCTAATTTTTTCTTTTCTTTCTTGGTAGTAGCAATTCGTAATACTTCCTGGTTACGCCTGTTATTAAGTGCAGCTATTTTACTCTTTTTATCTTTTTCCAGCGCAGTAGTAAGCATCATTTGTGCATTATCAAGCTCACCTTTTTTATCTGTATAGCGGTAGCCATTATTAATTACAATCTGTGCCCTGGCAAAATGTTTGTCTTTTATAAAGCTACTGACTTTACCAACATAAAGTCTGTAAATATTATTTTTTACATTAACCAGCCATTCATCATAAGGGTTATTCAACAGTGTAGAAACACCACTAAATTCATTCCAGATATTTTCTTCCCAATCGATCGAAAAAGTAGGATTACTAACTAACTTTGAAAGCTCAGTCTGGAATAAATCCAGACGAATTTTATACTCCAGTTCATTTCGAATATCATTCTCAGAAAATGATGCCCCCTGATTACTTGTTGTCTGAACAAACGCAGCCACACTAACAGCAAGAAAAATAAATAATGCTGCAACACTTTTAAAGCCAGGCTTATAAACATAAGTTAATTCTTTATAAAACTGCTCAACTGTGCTTGTTCTATTTTCCCGTTTAAAAGCCAGTGCTTTTTCAATAGCTTTCCATTGATAATTTTTTATACCATTTATTTTCTTTAATTTTAATTTACTATTAAATGCTTCATTTGCAGGAACTTTATTATAAGGATGTTCTCCCGTCAGTATCTCATAAATGACACAGCCCAGGGCATAGATATCATCCCGGACGTCCGGTGTTTCCCCCTCCAGCATTTCAAGACTGGCATAAGCGGGTGTTAAAGCTCCCAGATTTCCTGCATCAAAAACAGTTTTATCACCTGTATTATTTCCAAGAGCATCCACATTAGCAACGGCGCGAGCAATACCAAAATCGAAAATTTTTGCCATACTATTGCCGGTAATAAAAACGTTACCTGGTTTAAAATCGGAGTGAACAATATTTTCTGCATGCGCATGAATTAAAGCTGAACACATACCGTTAATTATTTCCCAGCCATCATCTCGCGGTAGTCCTGTTGCCTTATATTGACGAATTAACTGATCAAGAGGCTTTCCATCCATGTATTCCATCGTCATAAAAACAGTATCGCCATCACGATCGAAGTCATACACTTTCACTGTATTAGGATGAGCAATACGTTGAGACTTTCTTGATTCGCGTTGTAAGGAAATAAAAGCCTCAGGATGAGACTTAAACTCTTCACTTAAAACTTTTATTGCAACATAAGGATCTCTGTCTTGTGCTTCTACTTTTAAACGGTCCTTGGCTTTATAAACAACCCCCATTCCCCCTACACCAAGTACTTTTTCGAGTAAAAAGCGTCCCTTGAGAATTTGATGTTGAGCAACAGAAGTTTGTTGCTGATTAACAGCTGATGCTGCTACAGCAGGTCTTCGTGCGGGAGCAACACGTGTTGCATCCGGATTTCTATTTTGGGCCGCTGCTTTAAATTTCGTTACATCATTATTAGCTGGGTCTCCAGCTGATTTAGCTGAAGTATTTTCTCTAACCCGTGTTTGTTCATTATTACGAAAAACAGTTTTATCATCATTCTTAACAGATTTATCATTAGCTGTGTTTTTATTAGTTTCTTTCATTTAATTTATTACCAATAAATTGAATTAATGATTTATACCCTGTTGTGATTGACTTAGTTCAGATACACTTTTCACCATAATAATTGAAACATTATCCGGCGCACCATTTTCCAGTGCCTTAACAATCATTTGCTTAACCGCGTTATCCGTATCATAACTTCGCATGTGATGTTCAATATCAGATTCATCAACAGTATTATATAAACCATCACTACATAATAAAAAAGTATCTCCAAGCTGAACGTTAAAGGCTTTTATATCAACATATAACTCTTTGCTTGTTCCAACTGCACGTGTAATTACATTTGCATCCGGATGAGTAAGCGCTTCTTCTTCAGAGATAGAACCTTGATCTAATAGTTCCTGTACATGACTATGATCACGGGAAACCTGATGTAATTGATTATTCCTCAATATATATAACCTTGAATCACCGGCCCATAAACATACTCCAACCTGGCCTTTAATCAGCAGACTTATAATCGTACTACCTAATATACGACCATCGTGCATAATTTCTGCATATTCAAGAATACGATCGTTTGCATCAATTATTTTATCTTCAATATCATCAACAAAAGTATTCAGATACTCATGTTTTTCTATTTCAAGAAGAGACGAAACAATCATATTACTGGCAACATCGCCTGCTTCATAACCCCCCATTCCATCAGCAACAGCCCAAAGGCCGACTTCAGGTTTAGTCATAATAGAATCTTCATTAACTTGCCTGACCATGCCTACATTTGTATCAGCAGATGTATTCCATTTAATCGGGCGCCTGATCGTTGTATCACTCATGCTTCCGCCTGAAAGTCATGAACTTCTTTGATCGCATATGGTTGCTGCCAATCATAACCTTGCCAGTCACCATTTATCATCGCAGGCATTTTCTGAACAGCTGGTAAACCCTGTGTGCTGAACAAACACGGTTTAATGCAATCAGACCCTGTTGTTTGCCAAACACTATAACTTTGAAATGTCTTCGTCATAACAGTATCTAATAATAATGGATACACTGATGATATTGATTGTTTTTCAAACTCCATGTCAAACTGAAAGCCGTCACTTTCCAGGTTAAAACCTGACTGAGAAAAATCACTTTGATAAACTAACGTCGTTGCATCAAGTTCAAGCATTAAATCATCAATCATAATTTGTCCATCGAGTGCATCTAAAGCAAGATCTTCAATATTTTTATACCATGTCGTTTGTAATTGCATAAATTCGAAAGGATTAACATCATGAGGTAACTTTTTTATAATAGAAAAAGGATAATACCGACCTACGCGATCAACACTGGGAATCATGATTCCGGCCCAGATATTTTCATCGATTACGCCAGCTGAAAATACAAAACGCCATAGTGGACTGGTTAAATAAACATCTAACCAGTTTTCTCCTAATTGTTCCTTTGTACCGGCTATAAAATGCTGTAACCATTCATCCCAGATATTAATAAATCCAGCTGAAAGGTTTCTTTGCACAAAATCACCATGAGCAGGTAACTTGCCAAAAAGTCCAATTGTTTCCAGTTGCATATTCATTAAATTAAATTCTTTCAGAAACCCTAAATGAACCTAAAAGATTCTTACTAAATGGATTGTTTACGCTTTTAGCTTTAATTTGGTAAGTCACAGCATGACTGATTTTCCGTGAATTTATTACATCACTATTATTTTTATTAATATTATACGTCACCAGGTAAACATTGGATTTTCTGGTTTTCTTTAATACCGAGTGATCTTGTAATCTAAACCATGCCCATGGACCGTCGTAATCTTTTGAATGTTCACGCTCATCCAGGTCTTCAAAAATAATTCTCACACGATTGTGTTCATCATCACCAATCCAGTTTAATGTCTTCCAGAATTTAGGGCCGTGGCTATACGCTATACTTTTATCACCTACTTCTAAAGTAAAGCGCGCATCCGTTTTATCCATTTTATGAGGCTTTAACTGAAAAGATAAACTCGGCATAGCAGGATTACTACGGAAGAAAATGTTTTTAATTGATTGCGATTTTCTTACCTGGCGCAATGTCGTTTTTGACAAACCAAGACTGTAATTATCAATAACACGACTTGTCCAGCTTTTACCACGAGTATTAACAAAAGGTTTCATGTACGTAACATAAAATTTATCCATCGTGCCTTCAGGTTTAAAAAATTCTGTAAAATCATATAGAGCAAGTTCATCACGCGATGATCGTTTCAAAGGATAACGACCTGCCAGCCCACGCATGTAAGGTTCATATATTTGCGTACGCCATTCTGTATTCACATGTTGACGTGCTGATTGCAATATAATTTTCCATGTTTGACTGGATAAAGTTGTTAGCCAGCGTTTAACCGGTTGCGGCATATTTTTAGCATAAGCATAAAGTGACGTTATCGCATTCCCGCCACCACTTTGATAACGTGCTTTTGCAATTTTAAAAGATATTTTCGCAGGATCGGGGGACACTGAAATTTCATTTACAAATTCGTAAAGCTGCTGAACTTTGGCTATGATTCCATTAATAGGTGCCGGTTTATTTTTTCCATCACGCATCAATACATTAAGACTGCGAAATTCTTTATCAACCTTGGTCCATTTTGTCTTTGCTGCTGCAAAACCTGCCAGCTTTCCACTAGCGCCTTTTTCATGATCATCTGCCATATTGGCAAATATCTGGCTGGACAATTGTGTGTTTGTTGCACCAATTTGTAAGATTGAAATAAGCGGTGAATAGACAGGATCTGTAAAATTCGCCAGTACATCATTTGCATTTTTCAAACTTTTAAATGAATCAACCTGTAATGTTTTATAAATCTTTTTCCAGTGTTGTTTGTAATCAGATAAATAATGTTCTTTAACTTTACGGCTTATTTCATCTAAATCTGCTTTAATAAAATCAACTTTTGCGCTTTTATCATCTGATAATACCCAACGTTCATTTACAAGATTGGCAATAACTTCAGAATCAGGAGATAAATCAATATTCTCATAACCTTCAAGAGTAAAAATTAACGGTGTTGATAAATCATTATTTACTTTAGGGTTGTTTTTAAAGGTATTCCTTACTGCTTCACCAAACTCGTTCAGTAAATTAACTTTTGCAGTATATTTAGAGTTTGTCTTTATTCTGCTGTATATACGCTGCGAAACAGGAACGCGCAATAATAATGAACGAGTTGCATTAACTAAACGTGGTTTTAATGTGGCTGATTCCAGGTCTAGTTGCAGTAACGCATCCAGATGTACTTCTAATTCTTTACGCTTTGTCGCTTGTCCATGTAGCTGAGTTTGCCAGTTAGTTTTAAACCAATCGGTGATCAACTGTCTATCCATGTGTTCAACTTTTTGAAACATTAAATAGGTTCTGAAAGTATTATAAAGGTCACCACCACGATGCCCTTTCTGCAAATATGACTCTAAATAGTTAAGCAAGCGCGGTAAGAATAATGTTTTTAATTGAGCTTCATAAGCATTATCTGCCGCAGCATCAACATTTCCATCATACATTCCCATTCCTGACAACCAGGGATGTTCTTCCTGGTTATAAACAATACTCGCCTTACCTAATGCGTTTAATGCAGGTAATACTGTACGCAAATCACTCGACCAGTTATTTAAACGTTTTTTCTCGGCTTTATATTCTGCAATATAAGTTTGCACTTCATGCATAAACATTTCATTACGGGTAAAACTGCCAGCCCATACTACAAACATTATTATGGCAACACCTGCAAAGCCGACATAACTGGCTCTTTGAAACCAGCGAATAAAAGTTTCATATTTTCGGTTAGAACCTACAAGCTCTGATTCAGGAAAAATCACGCTACGAAAAAGCTGACCTATAAAATAACTTTTCCCTTGCTGATTTAATTGCTGCACGGCTTCTCGTGCAAAACCAAAATTTGATGATACTGATGTCATCATGCGATCAATTGGTGTTCCATCTTGTGTGCCACTGGTAAAATACATGCCACGAAGATAAGGCTGGAATTGATATCGATTTTTAACAAAGGTCTGCCTGATAAAACTATCAATAATAGTTTTAATGTTTTCCATTTGTTGAGGAAAGCCTTGTATTGCACCACGCCGGGTAACATCACGCTCCTGATGAATGCGCCATAAAACACGACCATATATTCGCTCGAATAAACTATCGTATTCTTCATCCAGATATTCAAAGTCCGGACTTTGCGATGCGCCTGGTGCATTGGGTAAACTAATACCCCAAACCTGCTCACGTTCTTCTTTGCCAAGATCTTCAAAAAACTCGGAAAAACCCGAAACTAAATCTGTTTTAGTAAACATTAAATAAATAGGGAATCGGATTTCCAGCTTTTCCATTAATTCATCTATACGTGAACGAATGGTTTTTGCATGCATAATACGTTCTTCATCTGTTTGTGAAAGAAGATCCAGCAAACTGATAGCAATAATGGCACCGTTAATCGGGCGACGACGACGGTTACGTTTTAATAGATTTAAAAAACCTTCCCATGCAGAACTATCAACAACTTTATGACTATCCTGAGTTGTGTATCGACCTGCGGTATCAATCAGAACAGCATCATTAGTAAACCACCAGTCACAATTTCGAGTTCCACCGACACCTTGTAGTGCCCCTTTACCAAATTGTTCTGCTAACGGAAAATCGAGAGTTGAATTGATAAGTGCAGTTGTTTTACCTGAACCAGGCGGCCCAATAATGATATACCAAGGTAATTCATATAACGCCTTTTTACTGCCACGTCCTTTAAATTTAAGTTTTTTTAGTGTTGCTAAGGCCTGGGTAAAGCGCTCATTAATCAGGTGCATTTCTTCTATGGTTTGCTCTGATGTTGCGCTGTTAATTTGATTAGTCTGATTATCTTTTAAGTCTTCTACCAGTTCATCATTCTGTTTTTTATCCTGCATCTGTGTACGAAGATTATTTAATCCCCAGGCAACAAGAATAATCATTATCAGAACAAGACGTGCAACCGCACTACCTAAAGGTGCAGAGTTACTTTCACCAAACTTGATCAACGGGCCTGCAAACCAGATTAATAATGAAAGTGCAATCAATCCGATAATGGATATAACAACTCTGTTTTTAAAAAACTCAACAATTTTTGACATGGTTTAAACTCATTAAATCCTTTTATCTGAACTAAAACGTTTTGTACGCTTTTCCGGTTTATTATCTGCAATATCCATTAACTGCTGAGCAACAGGTGCAGATGACTGATACAACCAGTAACGAAAACCTGAATAACTCAGTAATAAAACACCACCAACAACACTGGCAATCACCCACATAGGAATATACTCAGCGAGCGAATTTTTTATTCGTCCCAAACCGTGCCAGCTTGGTGATAAAGACCGTTCATATTCACCTCGATGATTGCGGATAATTCTGAATAATTCATCCCGAATTTGTTCCACTGCTTCTTTACCACGATGAATTACCCGATATTTACCTTCGTAACCTAAACTTAAAAATATATAAATCATTTCCAGAATATATAAATTCTCAGCAGGCATATCACGCATGCGATCCAGAATAAGAAAAAATTTTTCACCGCCGGAGGTTTCATTATGAAACATGCTCAACAAAGTACGTTGTGTCCACGCACTTTCTGCTCCCCATGGTGTATTCAGTACCGCTTCGTCTAAAACAGTACATAAAATATACCGAGCAGATAAAACAACTTCTGGTTTATTGCCCTGTTCTTTAGCTTTTGTTTCAAAAGATTTAATTTCATTAACTAAACGTTGATGGAGCCCTCCCACATTAGGATGACTCATTGATTTATGTGTTTTTTCAAATACAGCAATCAATGTCGATGCTGCATTAACTAAAGGGTTTAAACCTTTTCCAGTTCTAAAATAGGCAGCCTGAGTATCAAATGAAGGAGAAGCAGCTTGAGGTATTGGTGCCGGGTTATAGAGTTTACCTCTGTCATCTGACATTGGCTGCTGCAGTGGTGTTTGTGCTGGCGCATTCCCTCTCCCGCCTGGACGAGGTCGCATCACGGTACGATCAGCTGCACCAGCAGGTTGACGGAAAACTGTTTTGTCAGTGTCATCTGTAGACATAGTAGTAGTAACCTGAAGAGTTATTGTCTGATAGCCCAAAGTTCAAGCTCAAGCCCGGGGAAATCCCCACCAATATGAAAAGCAAAACCACCCGAGTTTTGTAACTCTTTCCAGAATTCACTTTGGCGTTCCAGTTCAAAATAGGTATAGCCTGCATGGTAAGGAATTTGTCGAGGTGCCACAGGTAATGCTTTTAATGGAATACCTGGCATAGCAGCATTAACAAGCTGGCGAATACGTTCAACCGGACCAACTTTAATTTGTGCTGGCAAATGAGTTCGCAATGTATTCTCAGGGACATCTGCTTTAACCGCTAAAACAAACAATGCGCTGGTAATAAAGGAACGATCTGGTATTTGTGCAACACGAATACCATAATTTTTCTCAACCAGAGCCAGTGATGTTGCAGTTTGTTCATAGACCATACTTAAACACTGACGCAGTGAACTCATCACAGGGACAAACGTTTCTTGCAAACGGTCATGTAAATATTGAGGAAATGCAGGAGGTCTTTTATTTTCTGCCACAAAGGTGGAAAGCTCACCAATCATTTGTACTGACTCAGAAAACAATTGTTCCGGGTGTAATCCCTGAACCTGTGATAAATGAGTCGCCATTGGTTCGAGTCGGTTAACCAGTTGTAACATCATATAGTCAGCAATTTCAGCTGTTCCACCACGGTTAGTATCGCCCATACGACCGGCAATGGATTCACCACGATGATGCAACAAGCCTACCAGTTCAGACAAAAATCCTGACAGTTTAGGTGAAGCATTACAATCAAGGCATGTCGGAATATATTGGTCATCAAGTAAAACATTTTTGTCTTCACGCGATTCAGCAATACGTAAAAGGCCAATACAGGCATATCCACTTAAATCATCAGATTCCAGCAATAACCTGAAACGTAACTTACCAACGTTAATGGAAATATTATCCCCGCCATCAACAACTGTTACATCACGTATATCCTGCTCACTTGAATAATAGCGAGCTAATCCCTGAGTATCTTGATCAGCAAGCACGTCAACTGCACCTGGTCGTTTTACCGGAACAGCAAGATAAACAATTGTATTGTGTGTGTTTTCAGGTACTTCAAAAACTGCAGGGGCATCATCTATATTCGGAAAACTGAATGGTGTGCCATCAGGAAAGACGCCTTTTGCACTTAGAATAGAAATTTTCCCTAACTTAAGCAACTCCTGGTCGACTTCAAATTCCTGTAAACCCCAACCGTATGCACCATATGCCGAACATTTCCCGTCAACATAACGTTCAAAATAACGTTCCTGTTGTTGAAAATGTTGTGGATTAAGGAACATACCTTCTGACCAAACAACTTTACTATTTAAAGACATATGACTTTGCCTGTATTAATTAAATAATTATTTAAATAAACCTTTAAGTTTACCTGCCTTTTCACCTGCCGCAGTTACATCACCAGCTGCATTTTTCATTCTTTCTTCTTCTGCCTGATTATTATTCGCACTAAGATGGATAAGTTTATTACCTGCAATCAACACCTCTTCGCTTGTGCCAATAACATTTGTGGGTACAACAGGAATGAGGAGTTTAAAAGCAGCTTTTTTATATTGTAAGAACTCAGCATATAATCCGATGTAACGTGTTTCTTTATTTAATACAAAATTTTCATTCCTGCTTTCACCTGGTTTAATACGTCTTAACTTTTGTTTCGAAATCATATCTGCGCCAAGCACTTCTTTATCTTTTTCATAAAGATCAATAAAATTAGCCCGACTAAACATTTTTGTAGATTTTAACTGATACATTCTTACAAAGAGTGGCGAGGGTTTTCTATCATCATCCGGATTAACATCTGAATCTACTTTAAATTTAATTTCAAGATCCGTATCCATATTAAAAAAACCACCAACTGACGTATTAATTGAAGAACATGCAGTCAGCGTGACAAAAGAGATAGTTAAAACCATAATTTTAATTATCAGTGAATCTTTCATTTTCTTTCCCTAATTTGTTTAACTAATTTTTTGTTTTACGTGCAACAGCAAGTTTTTGTAATTGTTCTTCATATGCCTGAACAAATTCATAACCAAACAAATGCTGGAATGAATTATCCATGTCATCAACTAACTCTTTGTAATATTGATTATATGAATCCCAGTTTTTAGCCTTACTCATCCCGGGAATTATTCCCGGCTTATTAAACTTCTCAAATCGTTGTTCAAGTGCAACAGGATCAAACCTGTCTATGACGCCTTTAAAAGCCGTTCGAATTCCCGCTAATATTGCTATTTGATGTTCCGCTATCCCTTCAAAGCCTTCTTTTATTGCCTCTACCGGTTTTTTATAAGCATTACCGTCTTTGATGAACATGTTTTCAATTGCATCATCAACATTTGCTGAAAATTTTAACGGATTATTTTCTACCGGTTGTATGGTTGTTACATTCATACGGAATTCATTTTTAATTGTGCTACGTGAACTTAATACCTGCATCATTCCGGTTACTGTTTCACGTACAAGTTCACCAACAACCTGGTTAATCTCAATGACTTTATCATCACTCAGATTATTTGCAGAAAGACCTAATGCTTCAATTAATGATTGCTCATTATTTGTTGATGCCCTGGGAACTTTTGTTTGCGAAGTAGCCGGTTGTTGTTGTGTTGCAGCTGTTTGCGTATTTTTTTCTATTTGTTGCTGTATAGCCTGTCTTTGAGCCTGCTTTTTAAGGATGGCAATTTCAGCAAGAATTTTTTCATTCGCTTTTTCTAAAGCGCTTTTTTTATCTTCAGACGGTTTATTTACCAAAGGTGTCTCTGCTGGAATTTCATTCGTCATAAAATTCGCTTTATTTATAGCATGAGGTACAGCATTCAGATCCCAATCTTCGGGAATAGCACCTGATTCAATTGTTGCTGATGGCCAGCTTATAGATTGCTGCATAGGGTCAGCCTGATCCGCCTGACTCATTGCAGAAAATGAATTATTTTCCATCGAATTGAATTCAGGCATTTGTGGAATATTTCGAGCATTATCTAAAGCAGCTAAAGGATCTGTTTCCACTGGTTCGGGACTAAACAAGGAATCTGTATTAGAAACATACCCGGAAACCGAGCTGGCGAAACTATCAATATTCGAAGAACTTGCTGAAGTAAAATAATCCTGATCAGAGGTATTTTCAGTTTGCTGTACTGGTGTCTGAACATCTTCACTGATTGATGCTGCCGAACCAGCAAAAGGTCCCGAACTAATACTTGATACTTTTTCTTCTGCTTGCCATACACTGGCTAAAAATTCATAGTCACCCAAAGCAAACTTATCACCATCATTAAGTTGAATTGTATTACCTTTGCCAATAGGTTCAGCTGCACCATTTGAAAAAGTACCGTTAGTACTAAGATCAGTTATATAGTACTGGCCATTTTCAAAACTGATTTGACTGTGCTGTGAGGAGATAAAACGTTCAGGATCTTCAAGAATCCAGTCATTATCAGAACTTCGTCCGATAGTGCCGCCCTGGAGAGCAAAGGTATGAGTTGCTTTGGCATCTACCGCACCTTCGGGTAGCTTAACTATTGATATGACTATCGACATACAAATATCATCCTGATAAACAGCTCGGTAACTTATACTTAGTTTTTAATCTAAGTTCAAATAACCGAATATCCTTATTGAATATTGGTAAATGCAAGATGAACAATCATCTTGGCCAATTCAGCAATCTTGTATTTGTTACACATAATACAGTGACATGCTTCTCGTTCCAAGTCACTTTTTGAATTCTTACATAATTTATATGTGCTTCAGTTGGCATTTTCGTAATAATATAAGGAAGAGTAAGTATGTATTTTGCAATAATTTTGTTAAATTAATAATTAATACAATAAATTTAGGTCTTTTTGGAAGTATTTCACATTCTAACTTTGACAATAGCCGTGCAATATTTTATAAATAGCTAATATATTTCAGTATTCCCGTATAATACTGATTTCACTAGGAAGTAGCTTTTATTGATATCGTTCTGATTTCAGGCATATCAAATTAACAAGGACGTACAGAATGTCATCTGAAGCAATAATTGATATTAACAGTTTACTCGAACCCGTCTCCGAAGATAGCCCTGTTGGAAGCGATATTCGTGAAGATGCTTCACCCTCATCTCCTTATTACACCATCAAAGATGCACGAAATTCAGCGCGTGCTGCAGAGCGTAACAGTATGTTTGATGGTGGCAGCTCTGAAGCAGATGAAAACTGGCGTAAAATATTAGAACTCGCGCCCGATATTCTTAAGAACAATTCAAAAGACCTTGAAATTGCCAGCTGGTATACAGAAGCATTAATCAGACGATATGGCTTTCCAGGTTTAAAAGCAGGTTTTGCCGTTATTCGACAAATGATTGAAAAATATTGGGACAACCTTTATCCCCTACCCGATGAAGATGGCATAGAAACGCGTATTTCATCTTTAACCGGCTTAAACGGTGAAGGCGCTGAAGGTGTATTAATTGCACCAATACGCAACGCCAATATTACTGAAGATCTACAACCTGGCCCATTTAATTATTGGCAGTATAAACAGGCATTAGATATACAAAAAATTACTGATAATGATAGCCGTGCCGAAAAAACCAGTAAAATTGGTTTCAATATTGAAGACATCGAAAATGTTGTTGCCGGTTCCAGTGAAGAATTCTTCCTTGATTTAAGAAATGATGTTGCAGCCTGTTTAACCGATTACCGGGAAATCAGTCGTCTATTAGATGAACATTGTGGCAACATGGATGCGCCACCAACAAGTAACATCATAAACACACTCGTAGATACATTAGGTGTCATTAATCATATTGGTAAATATAAACTCCCTGATGAATCTTCGAATGAAGAAGAATATAATGAAGACGGCACTGTAGCAGATCCATCATCACCAGCATCCATCAGTGGCCCAATTAAAACACGCGCTGATGCTTTCCGTCACTTAAACGAAATTTCTGATTTTTTTCGCAAAACTGAACCTCACTCGCCTATTTCGTACGCTTTAGATAAGGCGGTTAAATGGGGTGACATGTCACTGAGTGAATTAATGCGCGAACTTATTCCCGACTCTTCATCACTGAATTATTACGGTTCATTAACCGGTATTAAAACAGATGAAGAATAATAGCCACCACACAAAACATGAGGTAAAGGATTATGGCTGATAGTATTCACGATAAACTTAAACGTGTACGTAAACCCCGCGTACATATAACATATGACGTTGAAACCAACGGTGCAGTTGCTGAAAAGGAAATTCCTTTTGTAATGGGCGTGATGGGTGACTACTCAGGCGATAACGTTGATAACAAAAAAGCACTCAAAGATCGTAAGTTTTCGCAAATCGATCGCGATAACTTTAATGAAGTTATGGATAATATTGCACCTGAAATTTCAATGAAAGTTAAAAATACACTTGAAGATGATAATAGTGAAATTTCTGTTGATCTTGCTTTTAAAAGCATGGAAGATTTTGAACCACACAAAATTGTCGAAAAAGTTGAGCCACTTAAAAAATTACTCGACACACGTAACAAATTACGCGACTTGTTAACAAAAGCAGATCGCTCAGATGATTTGGAAACGATACTTGAAGAAGTATTAAGTAATACTGATGCTATAGCTTCGCTTTCAAGTGAACTTGGCCTTGATAAAGCTGACGACGATAAAGGTGATAAATAATGGCTAAGAAACAAGAAGCGCAAGCACAAGAAGCTGAAGCCACGGAAGTCAGTTTTCTTGAACAGGCTATCGGTGCAACCAAACAAACTTCACGTGATGAAACTGAAGAACTGTTAAAAACATTAACCAAAGAAGCAATGAGCGGTACGCTGAAATGGGATAAAAACTTAACAGTGACTATCAATTCAGCCATTGCGGCAATTGATAAAGTCATGTCTGAACAATTGTCAGCGATCATGCAAAGTGAAAAGCTACAAAAACTGGAAGGTTCATGGCGTGGCCTGAACCATTTAGTAATGAACTCTGAAACAAGTTCACAGTTAAAAATTCGTATGCTTAACCTCAGTAAAAAAGAACTAACCAAAGATCTCGAAAAAGCAGTTGAATTTGATCAAAGCCAGACATTTAAGAAAATTTATGAAAGTGAATTTGGTATTGCCGGTGGCGAACCTTATGCTGCTCTTATTGGTGATTACGAATTCTCTGGTCATCCTGATGACCTCGATTTATTAACAAACATGTCTAATGTTGCTGCTGCTGGCTTCTGTCCATTTATTTCAGCTGCATCACCTGAAATGTTCGGTTTTGATAGCTTCACTGAATTATCTAAACCACGTGATTTAGAAAAAATCTTTGATTCAGCTGAATACATTAAATGGCGTAGCTTCCGCGACAGTGAAGACTCTCGCTTTGTTACCTTAACGATGCCGCGTGTTTTAGCACGTTTACCGTATGGTTCAGCTACTAAGCCTATTGAAGCATTTAACTTTGAAGAAGCAAACATGGATTCAGATGGTCGCCAACTTGAAAGTGAACATGACCAATATTGCTGGATGAATGCTGCATATTCTATGGGTACTACATTGACTAAGTCTTATGCTGAGTATGGCTGGTGTACCAGTATTCGTGGAGCTGAAGGCGGTGGTAAGGTTGAAGGATTACCAAGTCATACTTTCATTAGTGATGATGGTGATATGGATCAAAAGTGCCCAACTGAAATTGGCATTACTGACCGTCGTGAAGCTGAGCTCAGTAAACTGGGTTTCTTACCATTATGTCACTACAAAAATACAGACTACGCAGTATTCTTTGGTGCACAAACAACTCAGAAACCTAAGAAATTTGATGATCCAGATGCAACTTCAAACGCAGAAATTTCAGCGCGTTTACCGTACATCATGGCAACATCACGTATTGCTCACTTCTTAAAAGTAATGGCTCGCGACAAAATTGGTTCATTCATGGAAGCATCTGATGCTGAAGAATGGTTAAACCGCTGGATTGCGAACTATGTAAACGGTAGCCCGGGCGCAAGTGCAGAAATGAAAGCACGCTTCCCGTTAGCAGAAGCTAATGTTGAAGTTAAAGAAGTACCTGGACAACCTGGCGTATACAGCGCAATTGCCTGGATGCGTCCATGGTTACAAATGGAAGAATTAACTGCTTCACTTCGCCTTGTTGCGAATATTCCGAAAGCAGGATAATTAAATTAATTGGGGATCTTCATTGATCCCCATTTATTTTAAATGGATTTTTTGTGTCAGTCTCAAGCAGTCAAACATTACCCTTCCCGCTTAACAAAGCAACACCGACTGTAAATTTCGAAGAAGTTCTGAATACCCCGTCTTATGTCACTAATCTTGATGAATTTCTTAATGAAGAAAATTACCATAAAGCTCTTATTTATTGGCTAAAAGAACATGAAATAACGTCTCAGATAAAATCAACTAACGACATAACTCATGCAATAAACAGAACAATTGCAGAAATTGACGATTTAATAAATGACCAGTTAAATACCATTATTCATAATGAAAAACTTCAAAAACTTGAAGCCTCATGGCGTGGTCTGTGGTACCTGGCTGTTCAGGCTGAAGGTGCTTTAAATATAAAAATTAAAGTGCTTGATGTAAGTTGGAATGAAGTCGTTAAAGATATTTCACGTGCGCTTGAATTTGATCAAAGCCAGCTATTTCAAAAAATTTACAGTGAAGAATATGGAACTCCTGGAGGAGAACCTTATGGGGTTTTAATTGGTGATTATGAAATCAGTCATCGCGTTTCCAAAAAACATCCACATGATGATATTGCAACGCTCGAAGGGATTTCGCAGGTTGCAGCTGCCGCATTTTCTCCTTTTATCGCAGGAGCTTCATATGAGTTATTTGGTCTGGATAATTTTTCAGCTTTAAGTACTCCAATAAATTTACGTACTGTTTTTGCACAACAGGAATATCTTAAATGGAATTCATTGCGAGCAAAAATTGATTCGCGATTCCTGGGGTTAACCGTTCCTCGCATTCTGATGCGCTTGCCCTATAGAAGTAAACCAGGTTCATATAAAGGTATCTTTTTTTACGAAAAAACAGCAACAGAAGAACATGAAAATTTTCTGTGGGGAAATGCAAGTTATGGATTCGCAGCTATTCTATTGCGTGAATATGCCAATATTGGCTGGTTTGGTCACATAAGAGGAGTACCAAGGAATCATGTTGCAGGAGGATTGCTAACAAACTTACCTGTCGACTGTTTTGAAACCGATGCAGAAAATATTGCACATAAACCTGTTACTGACGTATTAATCACAGATATAAAAGAAAGAGAAATCAGTGACCTTGGATTAATTCCATTATGTCAATGTTATGACACACCTTTTGCTGCTTTTTATAATAACCAATCAGTTCAAGCCCCTATAGTTGTTGATTCAAAAGAAACTAATATCAATGCTAAACTTTCAGGAATGTTACAACATGTTCTTTGTGGATCACGTATTGCACATTACATAAAAGTAATGATACGCGATAAAGTCGGCTCATTTGTTACCGCAAGCGATTGTGAAGATTTTTTACGCGACTGGTTATTTAAATATACTACCGGACGTGATGATTTGGAATGGGAAGAACAAGCACGATATCCATTAAAAGAAGCTGCAGTACAAGTAAAAGAACATCCTTCAAAACCAGGTAGTTATTTATGTGTCATTCATCTAAAACCACATTATCAGCTGGATCAAATGGTTTCAGAACTGGAACTAGTAACTGAACTGGCACAGTCAGGAAAGTAAAATGGCACGCGTTGATAAAAAGAAAAAACTTCGCCCCTCTATCATTGATCGATTATTTGATGACGAACCGGATAATCAGAACGAGATAGATCCGGGGCAACATCAAAGACTAAAACAATTACGACGCAGCGTAAGGCGAGATCTTGAAAATTTAATGAATACCCGTTTTCGGGTAATGGAACCGGATGAAGAATATCAACAACTAGATAAGTCTTTATTAAATTATGGTTTACCTGACTTAGCAACAATAAATATAACGGATCTGGATAAACGTAAAGAATTCACATCCCATATGGAAAAAATATTAAAAGAATTTGAACCTCGTTTTAAAGATGTGAACATTTCATACCTTGATAATACAGATAATACAGATCGGACACTTCGATTTAGAATTGATGCTACACTTTATGCAGATCCATCTCCCGAAGTTGTTATTTTTGATTCTGTACTCGAACCGGTAACCAGAAGTATAAGTATAGAAGAGCTTGGACATGGCTGACGAATTACTCCCCTACTACGAAAAAGAACTGGCATTCATTCGTCAACTTGGCGCAGAATTCGCGGATGAACATCCCAAAATTGCTGGCCGTTTAGGTATAAATACAGATACCATTGACGATCCTCATGTCTCCCGTTTGATCGAGAGCTTTGCCTATTTGAACGCACGTATACAACATAAAATTGACGATGATTTCCCTGAATTATCTGATGCCTTATTGAATGTATTATTTCCACATTATCAACGCCCTATACCATCGATGTCCATCGTCAATTTCAAAGCCGATGAGGAGCAGTTAGAAAGTTCCTACCGACTGGAAAAGGATACGTTACTGGAAACAGAGCAATTCAAGGGTGAAACTGTTCGGTTTTCTACCGTATACGACACAGAATTATTACCTATTAAGGTTACTGCAGCATCACTGATGGGGCGTCCCTTTACAACTCCAGGCTCTTCTGAGATTAAAGGTGCTGGTGCCGTATTAAAAATCTCACTTGAAACCTTTAATGAAGAAATTACTTTTGCAGAACTTGAGTTTGACAAAATTCGTTTCTACCTGAAAGGTCAGCCCCAACATATCAATCCTTTATACCAGCTACTATTAAATAATTGTCAGAATGTGGTTGCAAGTTTATCAGAAACAGATGGCAAACCTGTGTTTATGGGGAGAGATTGCATCAAACCTGTTGGTTTTGGTTGTGATGAAGGTATATTACCTTACCCGGATTCGTCTTTTATCGGTTATAGACTGTTAACAGAATATTTTATTTTTCCTGAAAAATTTATGTTTATAGACTTTACTGGAATAAAAAATAAACTACCGGAGCATGCTTTAAACAAACTTGACCTTTATATTTATCTCGATTCTTCAGATATTGAACTTGAACATAATATTACAGAAGAAACATTTGTATTAGGTGCCTGTCCCGTTGTAAATTTATTTAACCATCGTGCTGATCCGATAAAACTTGATCATACTCAAATAGAATATCAGGTTGTACCTGATGCTCGACGGCCTGCTGGTTATGAAGTTTATTCCGTTGATAAGGTTATCGCATCAACTTCAACAGGTGAAGAAATAACTTACCATCCTTTTTATGGTTTAAATCACGAACATCAGGATACAGACAATCATTCATTCTGGTTTGCAAACCGACGTGATTCAAAAATGAATACTTATGAGCGTGATGATGGTACCGATGTCTTTTTAAATTTAGTTGATTTGGAATTCAATCCAAACATTCCCGAAGATCGTACTTTAGTAATTCAAACCACATGTAGTAATCGGGATTTACCTGCAAAATTACCTTTTTCAGCGGATCAACCAAAACTTCAGTGTGTTGATAGTGCTCCGCCATGTGAAAAAATACGTTGTTTAACTCAACCTACGCAAACAGTCAGAGCACCATTACGCAACCATGCGCGCTGGCGTCTAATTTCACATTTAAATTTGAATCATTTATCCTTAACCGGAAGAGATGATGCAACTCAGGCATTAAAAGAAATATTACGCCTTTATGATTTTAAAGAATCATCAGTGACAAGAGCATTAATCGAATCAATTACATCAGTAAAAGCAAGACCAATAAGTTCTCCACTTACAATTGATGGTCATGCCACAATGTGCAGAGGAATAGAAATAGAAATAGAATTGGATGATAAGCAATTAACAGGCAGTAGCGCGTATTTATTTGCTTCAATACTGGAGCATTTTTTTGGACTCTACTGTTCAATCAACTCATTTACTCGCGTTTTAGTTAAACAAAAAAGCAAAGAAGGTTACTTAAAAAAATGTCCTCCACGGGCCGGCGAAAAAATACTTCTGTAATTACTAAATTAACAGAAACCCCATACGACTTTCCTTTCATACAGGCCGTTCGCCTGTTGGAACGCTCTGCTGCGTTTGCTAATAATAAAAATAGTGCCAATAATACCATTAAAGGTAAATATTCCTTTAATGAGCAACCAGTAGCACTCTTCAGCCCACCAAATACTGAAGCAATACGTTTCCGTACTAACAATGCCCTGAATTTTTCATCATCTGAAATTTCAAAAATCACTCAAACTAGCAATACTAAAGATAAAAAGAAATGGGAACTATCCGTAAACTTTATGGGTTTAACAGGTGCACAGGGAGTTCTCCCCTTTCATTACACTGAAATGATTTTAAAACGGCTTAAAATGAAAGATTCGTCGTTATCTGATTTTTTTGATTTATTCAATCATCGAACCATTTCATTATTTTATCAGGCATCAAACAAATACAAATTACCAATTGAGTATGAAAGAAAAAAACTTAATCCTCCTACAACGAAATCGCGTGATGATCACTCCCAGGTTTTACTATCTATAATTGGCTTAGGTACAAAAAATCTCAATAACCGTCTTTATATACATGATGAATCATTATTTTATTACAGCGGATTACTCTCGCAGCAGGTAAAAACCACATCAGGACTAAAACAAATACTACGTAGTTATTTTAATATTCCTGTTGAAATAAATGAGTTCATTGGCCAATGGCAAGAATTAATTGAAGATGTAAGAACACGATTACCGGGGAAAGAAAATCCAAATGGACAAAACAATTGTTTAGGACGTTCAGTCATGCTCGGTCGTAAAGGCTGGTTTGCACAAGGTAAAATAAACATTGTTCTTGGCCCATTAACTAAAGAACAATTGAAGATATTCTCACCAGGAACTAAAGCACTTAAAGCATTAAATGAAATTGTACAAATATATGCAGGTTTGGAATACAGTTATGACTTTATCATTAAAGTTAAACGATCTGATATACCTGAAAAAATACAATTAAGCAGTAAAACACAGCCTGTTATGGGATGGAATACCTGGTTATCTTCACATTCAGATTCATCTTTTAATGAAAATGAAACGCTTGATATTAAAGTATCAGCTAGCCGTATTATTTAAAACATAAATATAAATAATTTAAAGGATTATTATGATTACTATCGATTTAAAATCACTCGTTGGGAAACTTAATGAGCCAACCCGTAATGCACTTGAAGGAGCTGCAGGATTGTGTTTATCGCGCACACATTACAACGTTGAAATCGAGCACTGGTTACTAAAGCTACTCGAAATTCCTGATAGTGATATTTTAGCTTTACTTGATAAGTATGAAATTGATTATGGAAAACTCACCCAGGATCTTAATAGAGAACTCGATATTATTAAAACAGGCAATACTCGAGCGCCGGCTCTATCCCCAACTATTGTTGATCTTGCAAAAAATGCCTGGATGCTGGCATCAGTTGAATATGGACATCCACAAGCAACATCAGCACATGTGTTAGCTGCATTGATGCTTGATGATAACCTTCGTCGTTCTACTGAAGCTTCTTCTGGCGAACTGAAAAAAATTCAGCCAGAATCATTACGTGTTGTTGTCGGCTCAATTGTTGGTAGCACAACTGAATCATCAAGTGTCAATATTGGTGACACATCATCTTCCGATGGCCCAGGCGCTCCAAGTAAATCACCGTCTTTAGATAAATTTACTGTCAATCTAACCGAAGCAGCAAAGCAAGGAAAAATTGATGCTGTACTGGGACGTGATGACGAAATTAGACAAATAATTGATATCCTCATTCGCCGTCGTCAAAATAATCCTATTTTAACGGGTGAAGCCGGCGTTGGTAAAACAGCTGTTGTTGAAGGTTTTGCATTACGTATTGCTTCAGGTGATGTACCTGGCCCATTAAAAGATGTTTCTGTTAGAAGCCTTGATCTTGGTTTATTACAAGCAGGCGCCAGTGTTAAAGGTGAATTTGAAAATCGTTTAAAATCAGTCATTGCTGAAGTTAAAGCCTCTCCACAACCTATCATCATGTTTATTGATGAAGCTCATACATTAATTGGTGCAGGTGGTAAAGAAGGTCAGGGCGATGCGGCTAATCTTTTAAAGCCTGCTTTAGCACGTGGTGAATTGCGTACCATTGCAGCAACCACGTGGGCTGAATACAAAAAATACTTTGAGCGTGACCCTGCGCTTACCCGTCGTTTCCAGGTTGTCAAAATTGAAGAACCTGATGAAGAAAAAGCCGTAAATATGATGCGAGCAATTTCTGTGATGTTACAAAATCATCATGGCGTACGTATTATGGATGAAGCCATTGTTGATTCCGTTAAACTGTCAACACGCTATATCACTTCACGTCAATTACCCGATAAGTCTGTAAGCTTGTTAGATACAGCATGTGCTCGTGTCTCTCTCAGTCAAAGTGCTACTCCCTCATCAATCGAAAACACGCGCCGTCTAATTGAACAGACTGAAACCAACATAACATCTCTTGAAAGAGAAAATGCAACACTCGGTAATTGCGAAGAACGTATTAAAGAACTTCAAGTTAACAAAATATTACTTGAAGCCACATTAAAAGAACAAAATGAACAGTGGGAAAAAGAAAAAGAAAAGGTTGAGAAAATTCATAGCCTGCAAAAACAAATTGAATCTGATTTTAATGCACAAAAATTATCAGCAGATGAACAAAAGAAAGAAGGTGCACCGCAACTTTTAAAAGACTCGGAGCGCACGAAAATTAAAAAAAATTTACTGAAGCTTATGGAACAATTAACTGAAATCCAGGGTGAACAGCCATTAATCCAGGTCAACGTTGATAGCCAGGCGATTGCTGAGGTCGTCGCCAACTGGACTGGTATTCCAGTTGGCAAAATGGTGTCCGATGAAATTCAATCAATTCTTGATTTAGGGAAGACATTAGCAAAACGCGTAATCGGCCAGGATCATGCTTTACATGCTATCGCTGAAAACATTAGAACATCACGCGCAGGTCTAACTGATTCCAGAAAACCTGTTGGTGTATTTTTTATGGTGGGACCAAGTGGTGTTGGTAAAACTGAAACAGCACTTGCTCTTGCCGATTTAATCTATGGTGGTGAACAAAATGTCACTACCATCAACATGTCAGAATTTAAAGAAGAACATAAAGTATCCATGTTATTAGGTTCTCCTCCGGGTTATGTAGGTTATGGAGAAGGCGGTGTACTAACTGAAGCAGTGCGTCGAAACCCACACAGTGTTATTCTCCTGGATGAAATGGAAAAAGCGCATCCTGGTGTACAGGATATTTTTTATAACCTGTTTGACAAAGGTACAATCAAAGATGGTGAAGGTCGTAATATTGATTTCCGCAATACTGTCATCATCATGACTTCGAATGCAGCCGAAGAACATATTCGTGCAATCTGTGCGCAAGAAGAAGAACTTCCAGATCCGGAATTACTACTCGAAACATTCAGACCACAGTTGTTAAAATACTTCAAACCTGCATTTTTAGGCAGAACAACCGTTATCCCTTATTATCCATTAAATGACGATAATTTAATGAAAATATGTAAAATCAATATGAGTCGTATCGAAAAACGAGTCAAAGAACATTATGGTGCGAAGTTTAGTTATGACGATGATGTTATGTTACATATCGTTGCCCGGAGTCAGGAAGTCGATACTGGTGCACGTAATATTGAAAACATCTTAACCCGAACAATGTTGCCCGAAATGGCTTCTGAATGTTTGTCTAAAATGGCAAACGATGAAGATATTGAAGAAATACATGTCAATGTATCTGATGAAGGCCAGTTTAGTTACGCCATAAACTAGTTTTAATTGTAGGTCAGCCTTTAGGCCGACAAAAGCTGTTAAAAAATCTCAAGGAAGAACAATGAGTATACAAAAATCAGTTGTAAAAAATCGCTTTGGTGAGTTTTTCAAGGTTCAATTGCCTCGCGAAAATAATGCACAACTGACTTTAAAACCCGAATCTTTCTGGAACGAAGAATCAACCCGGCAATTTATTAATAACTTAACCGTACCAAATGGCTACTGGCGCGAAATCATCAATGAGTGCAATGCCCTGCCCTGCCCGTCATCTTTAACAACAAATGAGATCGAGAAAAAAGTCAGTGCATTAATGATACAAGGTCAACTCAAACTCTATCCGGTTGAGATTCCCGATATTGTTGAACATCCTCCTGAAAAGCTAGTAATTAAAAGCTCAGATAATATTTTATATCGATTCGCGCATGTTAGTACATTACTTCTAAATAATAACTCAGAAACTAAAACGTTTAAAAATAAAGATGATGCAAAAAAATTCTTAACCGAAATAAGTTCTGATAATAAGCAACTAACTACCATTGCCAATGAACTTTATATCAAATTGCCGGTAACAGCTGTAGTTAATCATAACGAAACAGCAGAAGAAGTATCTCAGGCTCTTGCTAGCGGTGATATTGTTGTTATTGTAGATAAAACATCTACAGTACCAAGCACACCAAAAGAAGTACTTAATAAAAGTGATATAGGTAATAAAAAAGCAGACCTAGGCCCGCACGAAACTGAAGAACCACCACAACACTGGTTTGCAATACAGCTAGTAAATGAAGCAGATGAACCTTATAAAAATGAAACTTTCACAATAAAGCTAAGTAATAATTATGAGGAAAAAATCAATGGAGGCAGTGCCAATTACAGGAAAGAGCAACTTCTATCAGGAAAATGTAAAGTTACATTTACTAATTTTTATATAACAATTGAACAGTGGTTAGAAGAAAGGAGTCAATAAATAATGCCAAAGGAAAGTACAGTGCAATGGGAAAAAGTAGATGATGAAATTGCCAATCTTGATACCGATGTAGAACACAAAGTAGTTGTTAAACGTGAAGCAATTCCTTTAGTATTTGTCCCGGGAATCATGGGTAGTATATTAAGACGCGCAGGTACAAATGGCACTGGAAATGGTGCAGATGGCTTGCCTAATTTACGCTGGAATCCAAGTAGTAAATTATTTATGATAAATAATTATTCTGGCGAATCAGGTTTACATCGTCAACGTATGCTTATTGGACCTGATAAATACAGTAGCAATTTTCTTGAAGTACATAACAGTAACCATGTAGGTAATGGGTTTCAAGGAGTATCAAACAGTTCTTATGGAACATTTTTAGATTTTATTGAAAACCCTGCAACTTGGGGACCTCTAAGTAAAATCTTTGATTTACCTGTGTATGCGGTTGGATACAATTGGACGGATACCAGTCTCAACAATGGAAAAATGCTAGCCAAACGAATTGATGAGATTATTAAGGAAGCCAAACAGAAAACCGGTAAATGTGAAAAAGTAATAGTTATTACCCACTCCATGGGGGGAATAGTAAGTCGTTCTGCAAGTGAGTTAGCTGGGGCAAAATCAAAAATTATGGGAATTATTCATGGAGTTCAACCAGCAACAGGTTCTGGTGCCGGTTATTGGAGGGTAAAGGCCGGGTTTGAAGGCTTAGGAATGACTTCACGAGTTTTAGGAAATTCAGGATCAACGGTTACACCAATTCTTGGTAATATGCCTGGAGGTCTGGAGCTACTACCTAATAAAAATTACAGGACTAATGATGGAAAGCGAGAATGGTTAAGCGTTTCTGAAGATGGTGCAAAAATACTATCCTTACCTAAACTTGATCCTTATAAAGAAATTTATCGTGTACAGGCCACAGGGTCGGAAATATCTCACACTGATCGTAAGTACTGGGGTCTAATGGATCCAGATTTACTTGACCCAAGTAACCCACCTCCATCAAACCCAGATGATCCCAATACTATAATGGGGGGGGCAAGACAGACAGGATGGGATAAATATTTAACAGTATTAGGTAAGGCTGAAAATTTTCATAATGAACTTGGTACAAAGGTGCACCCTACTACATATACATTTCATGGAACAGGCCATAAGACAGCGGATCGGGTTGAGATGATAACAGAGTCTGTTTGGGTTGAATGGGATTCTTATCCAAAACGAGGCTTTCGTGGCAGATTTAAAAATAAAAAAGGCGAAGACAGACGCGCATTACTACAAGATCCAGCTGGTACAGGAGATGGTACAGTTCCAATATCATCAGCCACCTCATTAGATGAACAAGCTCAACCATCACCAACACCACTTGGAACACCAGGCGAACACGAACCAATTTACAAAACTCAAGCCGCGCAAAACTTTGTCATTCGGGCAGTATCTAGTTTGTGTAAAAAACTGTATGAAGAAAAACGAGGAATAAAAATCAATGGTTAAAAATTTAGACTTATTATTCCTGTATTATTTTCTGCAAATGACAAGCCTATAAAATCATATATGCGTTTAATAACTCAACTAATAATTCTGGCATCTGTCATATATGCTACATATGTTGTAGGTGACAATATGCAACCTCAAAGATTTGGAGAAAAAAAAATGAAAAACTGGAGTCTGGGACGGATTGATTTTAATCTTTCACAGCAATACATGTTGTCAGGTAGAATTCAAAATATCTACTATGTTGATGTAACTACAACCTCACTGGCAGGAATGAATGCTGAAGATGTATTTAGAAATAAAATAAAATATATTAAAGAACAACATATTAAAGCTGGTAACAAAGAGAAATCAATACAGATAAAAGAAATAGAACCTGGCTTCAATGCAATTTTTTACCAAGAAAACTCTTCTAGCCCAGAGTTAGTAAAATTGGAAGCACAAAAAATAGTAAACAACGATTTACTCGAAATGAGCTTTGAAGGTAAAGCAGGAAAAGAAAATGAAATGTTACGCGGGATATCTATCATCGCTAAGTCGTATCATGCAGGGATATCTCATGGATTTAATGTAGGCGCTGGTTCAATTACATCAACACCAGGTTTAAATGAATATGCACGAGCAAGCTTTAAAGAACATGAAAATAAAATTGTCTTAAATATTTCTAGCCAAGTAGCTACTCCACATCTTAATCATCACCCCTTGCAGGATATAGAAGATGAAATAAAGGGACTCACCAATGATGGAATAATATTAAAAGTTATTAAAAATGAAGAACGAACCGTGGCTGGATTTAATGGCTATGAAGGACTTATATCATTTAATGATGGAAAAGAAGAACCTCAGTTTCGTTTCACATGGTTTACCCCTGGCATTACAGCAGATAGCTTTAGTCCTGAAATTCTAATAAAAGCTCGTGGTCCATTAAAAAATATTGACTCATTCAAGACTATATGGGAGGAACTTTTGAAGTCATTAAAAATTCGTAGGGAAAATTGATAATATTTAACACAAGGAAGCATATAGGGAATACTAATGTAAAAAGCCACAATTCGTGTAAAGTAACAATGCAATATGAGGTTGTTATAAAAATAGTTATACTAATTATGCACAAGGAATCAGATATTTTGATTGTTACATAATTGCTATTTTATTAACGCATCAACAGAAAACCCTTCTTTTTCAAGAATTTCCCGTAACTTCCGCAACGCTTCTATTTGAATTTGTCGAACACGTTCTCGAGTAACTCCAATACTGT
>CAZZIS010000016.1:0-45110 GCA_964654445.1 uncultured Thioalkalispiraceae bacterium | reverse complement strand
AAGCGTCAACGCCTTTGGTGAAGTCATCAGTGGTTGAAACTTCTACGTTAGTACCGGTTGAAGATTCAGCAGCAAAGTGAGCAGCTGCTTCCAGGTAACCGTAACCTTCAGCAGGTTCCATAGTGTATGCAACCAGGATGTGCTTGCCATCAGCAAGTAATGTATCTTCGTTTAAGCTAAGGTCTGAATAACGACCTGTTTGATCTAATAAAGCCATGAATGGACTCCTTATTATTTATGAATTCGGTCTGGTATTTACCCTAAAAAATAGGACTACTTGCCAGAAAGTTTTGCGACTATACGCAGGATCATTCATAATTAACACTCAAATGTTTTGATAGATATGATAAGTAAAACCTTATGAATATAACTTTTAGACAATTAGAGGTATTTGAGGCTGTTGCTCGTTTGTTGAGTTATACCCAGGCTTCAAAAGAGCTTCATCTCAGTCAGCCCGCTGTTTCTATGCAAATCAAGCAGTTAGAGGAAAGTACAGGGATTCCGCTATTTGAGAAAATGGGTCGAAAAATCTATTTAACTGAGGCTGGGCGTGAAATGTACCACTATAGCCGAACTATTTCTCATCAGCTTGAAGAAGCTGAAGAAGTGCTGGAACAGCTTAAAGGTCTGCAAACGGGTAAACTGGAAATTACAGTTGCAACGACGGCAAATGCATTCGCCACTCGCATGTTAGCGATGTTTAATAAGCAGCATGTGGGGGTAACAGTGAGTCTGGATGTGACCAACCGTGAGCACTTACTTCGCCAAATAGCTGCAAATGAAAAGGATATCGCAATTATGGGGCGGCCGCCTGAAGATGCCGATCTGGTGACGGAATCTTTCGCAGACAATCCTTTAGTTGTGGTTGCTTCGCCAGATCATCCCCTCGCACATGAAAAGCATATACCTTTATATAGGTTACAAAATCAAACCTTCGTGGTGCGAGAGCAGGGTTCGGGTACGCGCACGGCGATGCAACGTTTTTTTGATCAACATAATCTCAGGGTCACTTCGAGTATGGAAATGAATGAAAATGAGGCGATCAAACAGGCGGTGCAGGCCGGGATGGGACTTGGAGTTGTATCCATTCACACCATTGAGCTTGAATTAGAAACAAATCGACTTGTTATTCTCGATGTTGAGGATTTCCCGATTATGCGGCATTGGTACCTGGTACACCGTAGAGAAAAACGTTTAGCACCGATGGCCCAGGCATTTAAATCGTTCGTATTGACGGAAGGTAGAAAGCTGATTCCTTCACTGGGAGGTAATGAAAAATGAGGATTATTTTGATATAAAATAGAAATACCGTAAATAAGTTAATCCTGTAAGAATTCATGTTTAACATTATTTGGCCGATATATATTTGGTGTAGAAAAAGTGAATGATATTAAAAATGAGAAATTTTGCAGGGTATTTAATACCTGATTCCATAAAATCAAAAATTGTGGTTAGCTGTTGTTGTGACGACCGTCTGGTTGTTGATTGTCATGTTCAGTGTTTATCAGACTAAATCCTGAGTTTTATCAATAAAGATGGAACTAATTGGCTAATGATAGTTCATACAGTTGATTGTAAAAATTCCATCATTCAATTAAACTGAAACTTATGATAAAGAAGGTACTGACATATTTGACCATATTGGCGATCGCAGCATTGCCGGTACAGTTGATCAGTGCGAGTTCTGAAATTGTAAGTATGCAAATGAGCATGAGTCAGCCTGTTCAGGCAAAGAATGAGTGTTCTTCTGATATGGGCATGCAGCATACAAACCTGGATTCTCAGCAAGGTTCAATAGATAAATCATGTTGTGATGACCAATCGCATGACTGTCAAAATTGTAACAATTGTCCGCAAGCAGTAAGTGCAATGTTCTTACCTTTGGATACATTTGTAAAAATATCTTCTTTGGAAATACAGAAATATTCTACAAGCTATTTATTCTTAAATGGCGTCCCGCAAAAAAATCTTCTAAGACCTCCTCGAACTCTTATTTAATTTTCGACCCATATTTTATGTGGGATATTTGTGCTGAGTGTTATAAACACAACAGTTCACAATTTATAAATTAAATATTGAGGACAATCCAATGGCGTTTTTAGCCAAATTTATTCAAGTAGCTATGTTATTTGCGTTGCTTAGTAATTTTTCAGTGCACGCAGAACAATTCATAAGTATTGAACGTGCGGTACAAACAGCTTTAGAACATGATGCATTAACACATGTTTATCAATCTCGTCGTGATGCATACAGAGAGCAGTCTATTGCTGAGGACACCTTGCCTGATCCAAAAATAAAATTAGGTGTGATGAATGTACCTACCGATACTTATGCCCTTAACCAGGAACCGATGACACAGGTTCAACTTGGTATTCAACAAATGTTTCCACGCGGTAACAGTCTGGAAATTAAATCCCGACGTGCGCTCAGTATGTCAGTAGCGGAAGATGCGAAAACTGAAAATCAGCGCCGCAAAGTAACCCGAGAAGTTCGTGAAACCTGGTTAGAACTTTACTATTGGTTAAATGCTGGATCGGTTGTTAAGAAAAACCGCAACCTGTTTACTAAGTTGGTTTCTGTGACCAAACAACAATATGCAGCAGGAAGGCAAAAACAGCAGGATGTCATTCGTTCTGAACTTGAGCTAGGTATGCTGGATGATCGTCAAATGAAAATTCAAACACGCATAGAAACAACTCAGGCAAAGTTAATTAAATATTTAGGGGCTGATTTTTCTGATATCAAAATTGGAAAAAAATTACCTAATTTTAGTATTCAAAAAAATAATACATCCTGGTTGGAATCACACCCTATGTTACGCATGGAACAGGCGATGGTCTCCATTAAGGAAAAAAACGTCGATCTTGCAAAGCAAAGTTATAAACCTTCATGGTCTCTTGATTTAACCTATGGCAAACGTGAAACCTCAATCAGTGGTGTTCCCCGTGCTGATTTTGTCTCGGCCATGGTGATGTTTGATCTGCCTTTATTTACTGCTGATCGGCAGGATAAAAAAGTTGCGGCAAGTAAAGCTCAACTCAATGGCGCGTTAAATTCACATGAAGAACGTAAACGTGATTTAACAAAAATGTGGCAAGCAGGATTGGCAAAAGAAAAACGTTTGTTGCAACGTAAAGAACAATACGATGTTTTATTACTACCCAAAGCAGATGAAAACACCAAGTCGGCATTTTACGCCTATC
Source organism: uncultured Thioalkalispiraceae bacterium (assembly GCA_964654445.1). Classification (GTDB taxonomy): domain Bacteria; phylum Pseudomonadota; class Gammaproteobacteria; order UBA6429; family Thiohalophilaceae; genus JAGLTQ01. The sequence goes on along the minus strand of CAZZIS010000016.1, from coordinate 41,907 downwards.
AAAGTGGCCGTAGTGGGTTTACGGCGTTAATGCGTGCACAAATAACAGAGTTAGAAACTCAGTTGCGTGCATTACGTTTAACGGTAGAACATAAAAAAACACAAGCATTATTACTTTATCTTACTGGAGAAAATAGCTGAGGTTTATACCTTCAGTTTCTGGAGAATTATGATGAATAAATTAAATATAGTTACCGTTTCATTAGTTGCTGTTTTATTGACTGCATATAGTGGAGCTGAAAGTAACGCAGCAGAAGAAAAAGAAAAGAAAGTTTTATATTGGGTCGCGCCAATGGATGCGACCTATCGCCGAGACGAACCGGGTAAATCACCTATGGGGATGGATTTAGTCCCTGTTTATGATGATGGTGGTGATGGTAGTACCGTTAAAATTTCTGCAGCGGTTGAAAACAACATGGGTGTACGTACCGCGGTAGTTAAAAGAGACAAGTTATGGCGTCGTATTGATACAGTGGGTTATGTTGATTTTGATGAAAATAAAATCTCTCATCTTCATTTACGTACTAAAGGCTGGATAGAAAAATTATACGTTAAGTCTGAAGGTGAACGGGTAAAAAAAGGCCAGTTATTATTTGAAATATATGCGCCAGAGTTGGTGAATGCTCAGGAAGAATATCTTCAGGCACTACGTAGTAATAACAGAGGTTTAACGGCTGCATCGCGTGAGCGTTTAATTGCTTTAGGTATATCTGCCTCACAAATAAATAAATTAAATAAAACGAGAAGAGTAAGCCAATACGTAAAAATTTATGCAAAGCAAGACGGGATTATTGCTAAATTAAATATTCGTGAAGGTATGTTTGTTATGCCGCAAAAACAGGTAATGAGTCTTGCCGATTTATCCAGTGTCTGGTTGCTGGCTGAGGTATTTGAAAGTCAGACAGATTGGGTCAGAGTAGGTCAATCTGCCGAAGTTACACTTTCTTATTTGCCCGGACGTGAGTGGGAAGGTGTAGTGGAATATATTTATCCAAGCCTGGATCCAAAAACACGCACCTTAAAAGTTCGCTTACGTTTTGATAATAAGGATGAATCTTTAAAGCCAAACATGTTTGCCAAGGTTGCCATTTATGGTGGAGCAAAACGTGAAGTTTTGATTATCCCGCGTGAAGCATTGATTCGTACCGGAAACGATCAACGTGTCATTATTTCTCTTGGTGAAGGTCGTTTTCAGGCACGAGATGTTACCGCAGGAATAGAGTCGGGTGAATTTATTGAAATCGTGAAAGGTATTCAAGAAGGTGACAAAGTTGTTACTTCTGGACAGTTCTTAATTGATTCTGAAGCCAGTTTAAAAGCCAGTATTGCACGTATGTCATCAACGGATGATAAAAAAGATGACATGGCTGGCATGGACATGGATAAAAAAATCACAGGCACTGCTGTTCTTAAGAGTGTGATGCCTGCACATAACATGGTGAACATGGCGCATGATCCCATTCCGGCATTAGACTGGCCGGCAATGGAAATGGATTTTAATGTAAAAAAAGGTGTTTCACTTGAAGGTCTAAGTAAAGGCGACAAGGTTGAGTTTGAGCTTGAAAAAGGCGAAAGCGGCTATGTTGTTAAATCAATTGTAAAAGCAAAAAACTAGGAGTGATTGAAAATGATTGAAAAAATTATTGATTGGTCACTCTCAAACCGTTTTATGGTTTTATTGTTGACTGCAGTTTTATTGGTGGGTGGTCTTTATTCGTTAAAAAATACACCGCTTGATGCTATACCCGATCTATCGGATGTTCAGGTTATTATTAAAACAACCTACCCCGGGCAATCTCCCCGTGTGGTTGAAGATCAAATAACCTATCCATTAACCACTGCAATGTTATCGGTTCCTGGTGCAGTAACAGTGCGTGGTTATTCTTTCTTTAATGATTCATATGTTTATATTATTTTTGAAGATGGAACAGATATTTACTGGGCGCGTTCACGAGTACTTGAATATTTGAGTCAGGTCGCCAGTCGTTTACCGCCTGAAGCACGTTCGGCACTTGGCCCTGATGCAACGGGTGTCGGTTGGGTTTATGAATATGCCTTAGTTGATAAAACAGGCGGAACAGATTTAGCACAACTACGTAGTTTGCAAGACTGGTTTTTAAAGTATGAATTGCAAACGGTACCTGGTGTTTCTGAAGTAGCAACACTCGGTGGTATGGTTAAACAGTATCAGGTTGTACTTGATCCCGATCGTTTACGTGCCTACAACATTCCATTACAAAAAGTTCGTATGGCAATTAAGCGTGCGAATCAGGAAGTCGGTGGTTCGGTAATAGAAATGGCTGAAGCTGAGTACATGATTCGAGCGACGGGTTATATTTCAAAAATTGATGACTTACGACGAATTCCATTAGGTGTAAATAAGCGTGGTACACCCATTTTATTAAAAGATGTTGCCGATATTCGTTTAGGCCCACAGATGCGGCGTGGCATTGCCGAGTTAGATGGTCAAGGCGAAGTCGTGGGTGGCATTATCGTTATGCGCTTTGGCGAAAATGCCTTAAAAACCATTGAGCTGGTTAAGAAAAAACTCGAAGAATTAAAACCCGGTTTACCCAAAGGGGTTGAAATTGTTGAAACGTATGATCGTTCTACTTTAATTAATAGTGCGGTTGACAACTTAAACATGAAACTCATTGAAGAGTTTATTGTTGTCGCCATTGTTTGCATGGTTTTCCTCTTCCATATTCGTTCTGCACTTGTTGCTATTGTTAGTTTACCCATTGGTATTCTGGTTGCCTTTATGATCATGTATCAACAAGGTATGAATGCCAACATCATGTCATTAGGCGGCATCGCGATTGCGATTGGTGCAATGGTTGATGCAGCTATTGTAATGATAGAGAACGTGCATAAACATATAGAGCGAACACCATTGACAGATGAAAATCGATGGCAAATTATGCGTGATGCCACCATGGAAGTGGGGCCGCCCTTATTTTTCTCTTTATTAATTATTACTTTAAGCTTCTTACCCGTATTTACTTTAGAAGCACAAGAAGGAAAATTATTTGCACCATTAGCTTTTACTAAAACATTTGCTATGGCGGCATCAGCAGGTTTAGCCATTACTTTGGTTCCAGTTTTAATGGGCTATTTTATTCGCGGTAAAATTAAACCTGAACATGAAAACCCTGTTAACCTGTTTTTAATGAAAGTTTATCAACCCATTATTCATTATGTTTTAGATAAACCTAAAAAAGTTTTAACAATAGCGTTGGCATTTGTTTTAGTTGGTATTTGGCCTTTAACAAATATTGGTTCTGAGTTTATGCCTGACCTGGATGAAGGTGACTTAATGTATATGCCGACCACCTTCCCCGGTATTTCGGTTGGTAAAGCACAAGAACTTCTACAACAAACAGATAAACTTATAAAAACCCTGCCAGAAGTAAAACGTGTGTTTGGTAAAATTGGTCGTGCTGATACTGCGACGGATCCTGCACCATTAACCATGATGGAAACAACCATTCAATTTAAACCTAAAAGTGAATGGCGTGAAGGGATGACGTTAGAAAAAATCAAGGCAGAATTAAATGAGTTAATAAAATTCCCTGGTTTAACTAACGCGTGGGTTATGCCAATAAAAACACGTATCGATATGCTGGCGACAGGGATTAAAACACCAGTAGGTATTAAAGTCGCCGGGCCGGAACTAAAAGTGTTGCAAGAAATCGGTAAACGTCTTGAAGAAGTCGTGATGAAAGTGCCTGGAACAGTTTCAGCATTTTCAGAACGTGTTGCCGGTGGGCGTTATATCACGATTGATGTTGATCGTGTTGCTGCTTCTCGTTTTGGTTTAAACATTGCAGATGTACATGATGTGGTTAAAACAGCATTAGGTGGCATGGTGGTAGCAGAAAGTGTTGAAGGTTTGGAACGTTATCCTATTAATGTGCGTTACCCGCGTGATTTGCGTGATTCAATTGAAGATTTACGCAACTTGCCGATTATTACCATGACAGGTGCACGTATTCCTTTAAGTGAAGTGGCAAATATTAAAACTGAGATGGGTCCTGCTGTTATTAAAAGTGAAAACTCACGGCCTAATGGATGGACCTTTGTTGATATAGCCGGTCGTGATTTAGGGTCTTATGTTGAAGAGGCACAACGTGTCGTGGCAGCAGAAGTTGAACTACCTCCCGGTTATTCAATTTCATGGTCAGGCCAGTATGAATACATGGTGCGTGCGAAAAAACGTTTATCCGTTGTTGTACCTTTTACATTAATGATCATCGTTTTACTTTTATACCTTAACTTCCGTAATGTTATTGAAGTTTTGATCATCATGGGAACATTACCACTCGCGTTGGTAGGCGGTTTCTGGTTGCTTTATTTATTGGGTTACAACATGTCCGTTGCGGTTGGTGTTGGTTTTATCGCGCTCGCGGGTGTCTCGGTAGAGATTGGCGTTATTATGTTGGTTTATCTCAACCAGGCCTATGCTAAAGCACATGCCGATGCAGAGAAGGAAAATCGATCCTTTAACCTGAAAGATTTACAAGGAGCGGTTATTAGTGGTGCCTTATTACGTATTCGACCTATTATGATGACGGTTGCTGCTATTATTGCGGGTTTATTACCTATAATGTTAGGTAGTGGCACAGGTTCAGAAGTGATGCGACGTATCGCTGCACCAATGGTTGGAGGAATGGTGAGTGCGACTGTTCTTACCTTGGTGGTTATTCCTGCCGTTTTCTTAATGTGGAAAAGTGTAAAGATAAATAAAACGTAGTAAATAAAATTTAATTTTATTGAGTAACACTTTATTTAAATAGAGTGTTACCGCTACATATAAACTGTTATAGGAGAACACTCTATGAGTTTTGTAAAAGTTGTGGCAATTATTAGGCCGGATGTACTCGATCATGTTGAATCATCTTTAAAGGAAGCTAATGTTCCTGGTGTGAGTATTACGCATGTTGAAGGTTATGGTGAGTATGCGAATTTTTTTCGAAAAGACAGAATGGTGCAGCATATTCAAGTTGAAGTTTTTATTGGAAAGAAGCGTGCGACTGAAATTGCTGAAAAAATTATGCAAGTCGCCCACACCGGTTGTGATGGTGATGGCATTGTTGCGATCATTCCTGTTGATAGCGTTTACCATATTAGAACGAAACAAAAATGTGGTGATGAAGTCTGTTAATTTTCTAATAAATGAATTAAAAATTAATCTACAAGGAATTTTTATAATGAAAAAAATATTATTATCTATTTTGCTCTCGATGAGTGCACAGGTAATTGCTATAGAACAAATGCCTTATGCTGGGCAACAAAATAGAACTATAAAAGCACTATCAACATCAGAAATAGAGGGTCTAAAAAATGGAAAAGGAATGGGGTTAGCTAAAGCAGCAGAGTTAAACCATTATCCGGGACCGCGTCATGTTTTAGATGAAGCAAATAAATTATCATTATCAAATAGCCAGCTATCTAAAACTAATAATTTATTTGATGAAATGAAAAAAGAAGCGATGATGGTTGGTGAAAAAATTATATTTGCTGAAAGAGAGCTTGATGCTTTATTTGCGAGAAAAAAAATATCAAAAATCAAACTAAAAGAAAAGTTATTAGAAATTGGAAAATATCGCACGCAGTTACGGTTTGTTCATTTGAAAACACACTTAGAACAGAAAAAAATATTATCAAGTCGACAAATTAAACACTATGATATGTTGAGAGGCTATAACGGCGATGCGGCTAAACATCATAACCATAATGGACATCATTAGATCGGATTAATTACTGGAATAGTGTGGTCGCTATACGAAAAAAATGAACTAAACTGGTATATACACTCTAAAGTATATACTTTAGTATTTAAAAATTGATATTTAATAGTTTTAATATGAAAAAATTATCTGACAATTTATTAACGCTTATTTTAGCCTTTGTTCTGGGATTATCTCCTTTACAAAGTATTACTGCGTCAGTATCTAAATGCATGGATATGGATAAAAATATGCATGCTCAGATGAAAAGTTCAGACAATACTGCAAATACTGATATGAAGCACTTAGGCAGCACAGAAGATTGTTGTAATAAAAATGAATGTGGAACAACACACTGTGCAAGTGCAACGGTTGCGGCTATTGTTTCAAATAATTTTAATGATATTACCTACACATCTAGCTCTGTTTATCAAAAACATAACGTAACATTAATTTCCTTTTATTCTTCTTCTTTATATCGACCACCCAGGATCTAGTTCCTCTCTCTGCTTTATTATTTTATCCAAATATGAACATCTGGATTTAAATATCAAGCAAAAATTTAAAACATCTTTATAGTAGTTTTACATCAGCTTGCTGAGTTTCCCTTGTCATTTCATATCGCGGGATTGCTAGCTGATAAAAAGGAATGAAAAATGTCAAAAATTATTTTACCCAATTTCGATCCATTTGCTTTCGATACATCAATACAACCGGAGTCGTTATCTCGTCGTCGATTTGTTAAAGGGCTGGCTGCTGGCACAGCATTAATGGGCTTAGGTTTAGGTGTTAATGCGACCACCGCCGAGTCGATGAAAAATATCCTGGCTACCGCGCCGGTTTTGAAAGGCTCACGCTTCGATTTAACGTATTCACCCATGCAGATAAATTTAACCGGTAGTGAGCGTACTGCGACCGCAATAAATGGTTCCTTGCCTGCGCCAACATTACGCTGGAAAGAAGGTGATACCGTTACTCTTAATGTAACTAATAATATGGCAGATGATACATCCATTCACTGGCACGGAATTATTTTACCGAGTGCTCAGGATGGTGTGCCAAATGTCAGTGATGGTTTTAAAGGCATTAAACCTGGCGAAACATTTAAATATAAATTTCCGATTATACAAAGCGGTACTTACTGGTATCACAGTCATTCAGGTTTTCAGGAACAAACCGGTGCTTATGGTGCAATCGTGATTGATCCTAAAGATCCACCACCCTATAGCTATGATCGTGATTATGTTGTCATGTTATCGGACTGGAGCGATGAAGATCCAAATGACGTTTATCATAAATTAAAAAAACTCAGCCACTATTATAACTTTCGTGAACGTACCATTAGTGATGCAATGAAAGAAATAGGAGACGTAGGCTGGAAAGGTTTCTGGTCAAACCGGGGCATGTGGAATGAAATGCGCATGTCAGATCGTGATATTTCAGATGTTACCGGTTATACCTATACATTTTTAACTAATGGTCAGACACCCGCTGCCGGTTGGACCGGTTTATTCAAAAAAGGTGAAAAAATATTACTGCGTTTTATTAATGCTGCGGCAATGACCTTTTTTGATGTTCGTATTCCGGGTTTGAAAATGACCGTGGTTGCATCTGATGGCCAGTACATTGAACCAGTGAGTGTTGATGAGTTCAGGATTGGTGTTGCTGAAACCTATGATGTCATTGTGGAACCCAGTGCAGAAAGAGCGTATTGCATCTTTTCGCAAGCCATTGATCGTTCCGGGTATACGCGGGGAACATTAACACCCGATATTTCTATGACTGCTGAAGTACCTGAAATGGATGTTGCCCCCTTGTTAACCCATGGCGATATGGGCATGGATATGAGCATGATGGATCATTCCAAAATGAACATGGGTAATGAAAAGAAACAACCCGCAATGAAGTGCGGTGGTGGAATGAAGATGGGGGGCATGGACCATTCAAAAATGAAAGGAAAGGGAAAGCCGGAAATTGGCTCAGGTAAAGTTGGCTATGGCAGCAGTCACAAAGTGGTTCATGCCGATACCGAGTATGGTCCGCACATTGATATGCGTGCCGATGCTCCGCAATACCGATTAGATGATCCTGGTGTTGGCTTACGCAACAATGGGCGTAAAGTCTTAACCTATGCTGATTTAAGAAACTTAACTAAAACGCTTGATCGCAGAGATCCCGGCCGCGAAATTGATCTGCATCTTACCGGTAATATGAGCCGTTACATGTGGTCAATGAACGGGATCAAGTTTGCTGATGCCGAGCCATTACAGCTTAAATTTGGTGAGCGGGTACGGATCAATTTAATCAACGACACCATGATGAATCATCCTATGCATTTACATGGAATGTGGAGTGATTTGGAAACAGGTGACGCAAATTACATTCCGCGTAAACACACTGTTATTGTTCAACCCGGAGCCAGGATTAGTTATTTGGTCACAGCCGATGCGATGGGAGGCTGGGCATATCATTGTCATCTTCTATATCACATGCTTGGCATGTTTAGAAAAGTTGTTGTCAGCTAAAGGAGACATAAAATGAAAAACAAATTAACTTATGCCTTATTGGGCTGTATTTTATCAACATCTTTATATGCTGCTGGCATGGAGGATGATCCTATTATTACTAAAGTCATGATTGACCAATTAGAGACTCGAGTGACTGACGGTAACGATCCACTGGTACTGGAAGGGCAAGGCTGGATTGGTAAAGATCTGAATAAATTCTGGTTTAAAGTCGATGTAGAACAGGTTAATAGTGAAACGGAAGAGCTTGAATTACAGGCATTATATAGTCGCGCGATTGCACCATTCTGGGACTTTCAGATTGGCTGGCGCAGGGATAGTAAACCCAAGCCAGACAAAGACTGGTTTGTAATCGGATTCCAGGGACTGGCCCCCTACTTTTTTGAAGTAGACAGTGCTCTGTTCATTGGTGAATCCGGACAGTTTGGATTACGTTTTGAAGCCGAATACGAAATCCTGTTTACCCAAAAATGGATCCTGACGCCTGAAATTGAAGTTAACTTCCACAGCAAAGATGATGCAAGTGCTGGCATAGGCTCTGGTTTGTCCGATTCTCAACTTGGCTTACGACTGCGCTATGAAATTAAACGTGAATTTGCACCTTACATCGGTATTAACTGGAATAAGAAATACGGTAACACCGCTACTTTTGCCAAAAATGATGGTGAAAAAGTTGATGATACTCAAATTGTTGTAGGCATCCGTGCCTGGTTCTAGCTAAATAAATCAAAGGATTTATTCCCTCCCCTTTAAGGGGAGGGCTAGGGTGGGGTGATTAAATATATCCCCTCCCCCTAGCCCCCTCCCTAAGAGAGGGGGAATAATTACCAGATTTTAACTAAATAATATTAGCAAAATAACACCACTATTATTATTTTAAAATTTAAAATAATTTAACAAGTTAATTTGATCAGGAATTTTATTATGAAGAATCAATTAAAAATAATTTCATCTGTTATTACAGTTTTTGCAATCAGTCTTTACTTTGGATTTAGTTTTGCTAACCAGGAAGTTCAGGCAGAAGAAATTATGGTTTACAAAAGTCCAACCTGTGGCTGTTGTAAAAAATGGGTTAAGCATTTAAGAAAAGAAGGTTTTAAGGTTAAAACCAAAGATTACCGTGATATGAAACCCATTAAAAAGAAATTTGGTGTTCAGCCTGAATTTCAGTCATGTCACACGGCTAAAGTCGGTAAGTATTTCATTGAAGGTCATGTATCTGCTTCTGATATTAAAAAATTACTAAAAGAAAAACCTGATATTAAAGGTTTAACTGCACCGGGAATGCCAATGGGTTCACCAGGTATGGAAGGACACCGGAAAGATAAATATAACGTACTTGCTATTGATAAAAATGACAATGCGACTGTTTATACAAGGTATTAGAAAAACATAAAAAGTAATGTTATTTATTTAAGGAGTAAAAAATGGCGACTGATCCTGTATGTGGTATGACCGTTGAACCTGAGAAGGCGGCTGCAAAACAAGAGTATGCAGAACAGACATGGTATTTTTGTTCTGCTCATTGTCATGAAAAATTTCAGGCTGCAGCGGAACAATATACAACCGAACAGAAAGAAAAAGATCCTGTTTGTGGTATGGAGGTTTCGCCTGATTCTGAACATCATCATGATTATGCCGGTAAAACGTATCATTTTTGTAGTGCTGGTTGCCAAAATAAATTTGCTGCTGATGCAGACGCTTATTTGAATAAAGATAATTCAATAGCCAAGTCTGTTGATGCTAATGCAACATACACTTGCCCCATGCATCCCGAGATAGAACAGCAAGGCCCCGGCTCTTGTCCTAAATGTGGCATGGCGTTGGAACTAAAAGGTATCCCGGTTGCGGCAATGAAAACAGAATATACCTGCCCCATGCATCCTGAAATTGTACAAGATGAACCGGGCAATTGTCCCAAGTGTGGTATGGCCCTTGAACCACGCACGGTAGCTGTTGAAGAAGAAAATGAAGAACTCAATGATATGAGCAGACGTTTCTGGTTTAGCAGTTTACTGTCTATACCGGTATTTGTTCTGGCAATGATTGCTGATTTAGTACCTGATTTGTTACCACAGGATTTATCGATGCAAACCGTGCAATGGATTGAGTTTGCTTTTGCAACGCCTGTTGTTTTATGGGGTGGCTGGCCTTTTTATGTCCGTGCGGTGCAATCGGTTGCCAGCTGGAATCTTAATATGTTTACTTTGATTGGCCTGGGTGTATCTGTTGCCTGGGTCTTCAGTGTTGTTGCTTTATTGTTTCCAGATATTTTCCCTCCCTCTATGCAACATGAAGGCGGAACTGTACCTGTTTATTTCGAAGCCGCTGCTGTGATTACCGCGTTAGTGTTATTGGGGCAGGTTTTGGAATTACGCGCGCGTTCTCGCACCAATGCGGCTATACAAATGTTATTAGGTCTTGCGCCAAATACCGCGCGCATTGTTTATGCCGATGACCGTGAAGAAGATATACCACTTGAAGATGTAAAGGTTGGAGATGTTTTACGTGTTCGTCCCGGTGAAAAAATACCGGTTGATGGCATCGTCACCGATGGTGAAAGTAATGTTGATGAGTCCATGGTTACTGGTGAGCCTATCGCGGTGGTTAAGACAGCAGGAGAAAAGCTGATCGGTGCTACAGTGAATGGAACAGGCAGTATGTTAATGCGAGCCGAAAAAATCGGTGCGGATACCCTGTTATCACAAATCGTCAACATGGTTGCTGAGGCACAACGCTCACGTGCACCGATTCAAAAAATGGCGGATATGGTGGCAGGTTATTTTGTTCCTGCGGTGGTACTTATTGCCATTATTACTGCCATTGCCTGGGGTATATGGGGGCCAGATCCACGACTGGCGTTTGCAATCGTTAATGCAGTCGCCGTGCTGATTATCGCCTGTCCCTGTGCGCTTGGTTTGGCGACTCCTATTTCAATTATGGTGGGTACCGGACGAGGAGCAATGGAAGGTGTATTAATTAAAAATGCAGAAGCATTAGAGATAATGGAAAAAGTTGATACCCTGGTGGTTGATAAAACAGGAACATTAACCGAAGGCAAGCCAAAGCTGGTATCGATTGTTTCTGCCGAAGGTTTTAATGATGATGAAAATTTACAGGCTGCCGCCAGTTTGGAAAGAGCAAGTGAACATCCTTTAGCAGAAGCAATCGTACGCGGTGCTGAAGATAAAAATATTTTATTGAACACGGTTGATGATTTTCAGTCGGTTACCGGTAAAGGTGTAACCGGGACTATTCAAAATAAGCAAGTTGCTTTGGGTAATCTTAAACTATTGCAAAGTCTGGACATCAATATGGGTGACTTACCAAAACAGGCTGATGCTTTACGCGCTGAAGGTCAGACTGTTATGTTACTAGCAATTGAAGGCAAAGCCGCGGGCTTAATTGGTGTTGCCGATCCAATTAAAGAAACAACAGCCAATGCAATAAAGGATTTACATGCAGAAGGTGTTGAAGTGGTGATGTTAACCGGTGATAACCATACGACTGCAAAAGCCGTTGCTGCAAAGCTTGATATAGACAGAGTTGAAGCAGATGTACTCCCTGATCAAAAAGCAAATATCGTTAAAGAGTTACAGGCCATGGGTAAAGTGGTGGCTATGGCAGGTGATGGAATAAATGATGCACCTGCTCTTGCCCAGGCGCATGTGGGCATTGCAATGGGAACAGGTACCGATGTCGCAATGGAAAGTGCTGGTGTCACCTTAGTTAAAGGTGACTTAAGAGGCATTGTTCGTGCAAGACGATTAAGCCGTGCAACCATGAAAAATATTCGTCAAAATTTATTCTTTGCATTTATTTATAACTCAGCCGGTGTGCCGATTGCGGCAGGTGTTTTATATCCCGTCTTTGGCGTATTACTTTCACCCATGATAGCCGCTGCTGCAATGAGCTTTAGTTCGGTTTCAGTAATTACTAATGCTTTACGTTTACGCAAAACAAAACTCTAATAATCATTTTTAGGAGAAAATTATGATGAATTATGACGGACACTTTTTTGGAGGCGGTTTTATGTGGGTTTTCTGGGTTTTAATTATTGTTGGACTGTTTTTTGTTTTTCTGAATATGGCAAAAGGAAATTCAGGCGGTTCAGCTGATAAGGAAACGCCCATGGAAATTTTAAAAAAACGTTATGCCCGTGGTGAAATTGAAGAAGAAGAATTTGAACGTCGTCGTAAAGAACTGGAAAGTTAATTTAACTTGCTAAGCAAGGAGAGATAAAGATGAAAAACAAACTATTCTTTATAAGCATTTTTAGCACAACTATAGCTTTTACAAACACACTGCAAGCAAGCCCTACTGTTTATATTCCGTTAGGCTCAGCTAACCAGGTAATAAAAGTGGATGCGGCAACAGATACCATAACAGCAACCTACACGGGAGTTGATAATCCACATGGTTTGGTTGCAACACCGGATGGTGAATATGTTATAGCGGGCAGTTTAATGGAAACACCGCTTAAAAAAGGACAAGCGAAAAATACGCCAAACAGTAAGTTGTTTTTTATTCATCCTGCACATGGCCACGTAATGTCAACAATTCCGGTATCGGGCTGGAGTCATCATCAGGCGATCACTTCTGATGGAAAATATGTTTTATCCACACATGGTATGCGCGGTGCAGTAAGCGTTGTTGATCTTGAAGATAATAAAGTGTTTAAAACAATAAAAACCGGGCCGGTTCCAAATTACACGTTGATTACAAAAGATAATAAACACGCTTTTGTCAGCAATACCGGCAACAATTCTATTAGTGAAATTGATTTAAAAAGTTGGAAAGTCATCCGGACACTGGAGGCGGGACCTGCACCGGAACATATGGTTTTTTCAAAAGGTGAAAAAACCATATTCGTGACTAATCCTAGAGCAGGTAAGGTCTCAGCGGTATCAGTTAAAAATGGAAAAATAACTAAAACCTATAAAATAGGTAAAGCAGTTCATGGTCTTGATATTGGTGATGATGGAAAAACTTTATTTGTGAGCAGTAAAAAAGAAAATAAACTGGTTGCGCTTGATACTGTTTCAGGTAAGAAACGAGAGATTGCTTTAAGTCCTGCGCCATACCATTTAAACACTATTCGCAATACTGGAAAAGTGTATGTGTCCAGTCGTAAGAAATCTATTATCTGGGTCGTGGATCAAAAAACCTTAAAAGTTGTGAACACGATTAAGCTGCCAGCAGGTGAAGCTCATCAAATGGCAATAGTTGAAGAATAATTATTTTAATTTAAATACATCTTATGGAGTAAGTATTAATGTTTGAAGTTATACCCAATTGGCACCCGTTGTTTGTTCATTTTGTCGTTGCATTATTAAGTATGTCGACAGTATTTTTTGTTGCCTTAAAACTAATGCCAACACATAAATTGCATGACACTTTCAAGACAATGGCGTACTGGAATTTGTGGTTAGGTACGGGGTTTGCAGTAATAGCTGCTACTGCAGGATGGTTTGCATATAACAGTGTTGCACACGACACACCATCACATGAGGCTATGACTGAGCATCGAAACTGGGCTCTAGTGACCTTGAGTTTTTATGTTGTTGTTACATTCTGGTCTTTTAAGGTTTTTAAAAGAGTAGAAAAAACCGGCATGGGTTTTACAGCTGTTATCATTTTGGCATCGGTATTACTGGTTTCAACTGGATGGCATGGTAGTGAAGCTGTTTACCGTTATGGATTAGGAGTAATGTCTTTGCCCAAGGTAGAAGGAGAGGGACATTCGCATGAACATTCAGTAGGCAATAAATCTTCATCTTTAAACAATCATAATGATGTTATAGAGAATAAACCTCATCAAGATACAGGCGAACATCATTCTGTTCAAACAAAAGAGACTGCAGTAAATGAACATAATTCGGATGGACATAAACATTAAAAACTAAAGATACTCTTTTATACACACTTACATAAACGATAAGGAGAATTATCATGAATAAGCGAGTTTCTTTATATGCTGTGGGTAATGCTACAAGCTTGTTTTTAGCTATTTCATTTATAGTTTGTGTTGTTTTTGATCTTTTATTTCCGGAACAGGCGATGTTTCAGGCATGGCAAAAACTGCTTCCCGGTTTTGTCTGGTTGAGCTGGAAAAGTTTTATTATTGGTGTGATTGAAACATATGCTTATGGTTGGTATTTCGCTTTAATCTGGGTGCCATTGTTTAACGTGTTTTCAGCTCGTCAGGGAAAGAATAAGTAAAATCATAAAATAGAGGGTTGGTTTCGCTATGGTGGATGTGGTCGACGAACAGTATATCTGGCTGATCTGGGCGAGTGCATTTTTGACTCCGTGGGTGGGAATTTATGAACATATTACATGGCGTGAGTAAAAATGAAATCAAAATCATCATCTGAAAAACTACATTGCCATTGGTGTAAAAAGGAAGTGCAACAGGAAAATATTTTAATACGTGATGGCCATATTTTTTGTTGTGAAGGTTGTTATCTGGGTGAATTTGCCAAGCAAACACATAAGCAACAACGGGATGAGACCTATATGGCATTGGCGGAAAGCCTGGTATCTGCACTCGATGCACGAGAACATGAAACAGGTTTACATTCAAAGCGTGTTGCATGTCATACCTTGATACTTGCTCGGCAATTTACGGATGATGTTGATAGCTTAAAACAGACTTACTGGGGAGCTTTATTACATGATATTGGAAAAATTGCGATTCCTGACACTATTTTATTAAAACAGGATAGCCTGACAAATGAAGAATGGCAGATCATGCGCAGTCACCCTCAACGCGGTTACGATATCGTGGCAGAAATTCCTTTTTTAAATGAGGCAAGAAAAATAATTCTATGTCATGAAGAACGATATGACGGTAAAGGTTATCCCGAGGGTTTGTCCGGCGAGGATATTCCGCAAGGTGCACGTCTGTTCGCCGTTATCGATGCTCTTGATGCTATTACAAATGATCGGCCCTATCGTAAAGGTGACAGTTTTGCCGTGGCAAAAAATGAAATTGTTAAAAACAGTGGGCATCAGTTTGATCCACAAGCAGTTCAGGCATTTTTGGCAAAAGAAAAAATATTAAAAGAAATGGTCGAAATGAAGTGTGCTTTGCAACCTAGGTTTGATTAAATGCTTAATATATTAGGTACATCATTATGACTTTTTATGTGGAAGGACGCACTAAGCATGAATTGATGACAACAAAAAAGTTGTTTCAAAAACGACGCGTTTATAAAACAGAAGAGACAGATTCATCCCATAAAATTATTCAGAAAAGAATAAATCTACCTGAAAGTAATAATGCTAAACTGGCAAAACATTCATATCAGCAAGTCGAACATTTTGAAGTAGTGGATAAGCATGTCGTTTTTGCAGAGCAAATTATGTCATCCCCGGTTGTTGCCTTGTCACCGGATAATACTGTTGCACAGGCTTTTAAATTATTTGATGAACATAGGTTTAGACATGTTCCTGTTACAACTCCAGATCACAAGTTACAGGGCATTATTTCTGATCGAGATATTCTCAGAATACTTGGTAGTGGTAGCGAAGAAAATTCAAGCAGTAAAATCAGTGATGTCATGATTTCAGAAGTGTTAACCGCAAGCAGGAAAACAGATATTCGATACATTACCCTGCTGTTTGTTGAAAATCGTATTGGCTCTATGCCTGTGATGGATGAACGCAAGTTAGTGGGGATGATCACCCGAAGTGATATATTAAAAGCAGTTTTAAATCATTACGAAATAGAATTATGGGTTTGATATGAATGATAAAAATAAAGCTCGAGATCCTGTTTGTATAATGGATGTTGAAGACGGTCAACTTGCTTTTTCATATATGGGCATTGAGTATTCGTTTTGCTCACAACAGTGTCAGGATAGATTCTCCGCGAATCCGCATTTATATGTTGGTCGACCCGGAAAACATTCTCCTAAGCAGCATGGTAAAAGTATTATTAAACGTCGGCTATTAAAACTGAATGAAATTGTTCCTGATGATATAGCAAAAAAAATGAATAATGAACTACAAAAAATGATGGGCATTAAAGAAGTCACCATTGATAAGAATATTGTTCGTATTACATATGATTTATTAGAAGCAACAATAGAGCAAATTGAAACAACCATTGAAGGTACAGGTGAAAAACTGGCTATTGGCTGGGGTGAGAAGTTTAAACGGGCTTTTATACATTATCTTGAAGAAAATGAACTTGATATCATGGAAGAGCAAAATAAGAAACATAAGTCATGTCATGAGTGATAATTCAAACATCACTGCTAATCATGTAGTTAAAAAATTATTATTTTATCGGCTTTTTTCTCTTAACAATATATGTATTTTGGCAAGTTGTTGAACTGGGCTGGCTGGAGGTTCTCAGGGATCAGGAACAAATGGTGGTTATTATAAAAAAGTTAGGCTTGCTTGGGCCGCTTGCGATTATATTTATGATGGCGATCGCTATTGTTATTAGTCCGATACCTGGTGCACCAATTTCTCTTGTTTCAGGTACATTATATGGGCATACGTTTGCTACTATATATGTTGTTATTGGCGCACTATCCGGCAGCTTTGCTGGCTTTTATGATATCAAGAAAGCTGGGATATGATTATATTAATAGAAAGCTATATCACCGGATGCCGGTAAAAATTGTTGGCTCACAAAATACATTAATGATGATCGTTTTTGTCACACGCTTAGCAGCCTTTATTTCTTTTGACGTGATTAGTTACGCTGCTGCCCTTGATAATTAATAAAATGACTACACGTTCAAGTACAGGTAATGAATGATGGAATTAAAATTAATTGTTTTATCTTTTTTTAGTTTAGTTTTTTTTGTCTCTTGTAATAATGAGGTTGATAAAACTACTTCAGTTTCTTCAGAGGTAAAGACTGTGAGCAGAAATGTTAATCCTGTTAATTACACACAGGGTGCACGCTTATATCAATTAAATTGTGCAAAATGTCATGGAAATGATGCCGAGGGAAATAAAGACTGGCCTCGTTTGGATGAAAAGGGAAAAAATCTAGCTCCTCCTTTAAATGGAACCGGACATACATGGCATCATTCCAATCAATCTTTAACTAATACCATTAAAAATGGCACGGCTAAAATAGGTGGAAATATGCCAGCATGGAAAGATAAGCTTTCGGATAGTGAAATTAAGCTGATTTTGACCTGGATTAAAGCTCAATGGCCAGATGAAATTTATACTGCATGGTATAATAATTTCCATAAAGCAAAATAATATTCACCCTTTAAAACGTATGGTTTCAGGAGAAATATATGTACGGATTTAGTACGACATTTTCAGGCAGTTTTGACGATGCAATTACACGAGTAACAGAAGAACTGTCAAAAGAAGGTTTTGGTGTTTTAACAGAAATTAATGTAAAAGCAGTGATGAAGAAAAAACTGGATATTGATAGACGTCCCTATACTATTTTAGGTGCGTGCAACCCCGTTCTGGCAAATCAGGCAATTACAGCAGAACCGGATATCGGTTTATTATTGCCTTGTAACGTTTTGGTTCGTGAAGAAGAAGATGGTTCAGTGGTTGTTGCTTTTATGGATCCTTCGGCTGTACTTACTCTTGTTGAAAAAGAAGATGTAAAAGAGCTGGCCGCAGAAGTTCGTGTCCGGTTAGAACGGGTACGTGATGCCTTATAAAATAAATATTTACCAGTTATAAAAACAAGTTTTACTTATCTCTGTTAATAAACCTGTCAGATTTATTTTTTGGCAGGTTTTTTTATGTCTATTGATAATAAACCTGTTTTCATTGTTATTAATTGTAAATTAAATACGGTTTTTTAATCTAATAACTTTTACGAGGTGGTTAAAAGTAACTTTACTACTACACTTAGCTTGCAATATCGGAACATTATTAAATTAACAGTTAGTAACAATTAGAAAAAATTAGTAACAAGTAACCATTCAGTATAAGGAGGGTTTATGTTTATTAATAAATTAATATTGATACTTGCAACTACGTTTATGATGTTTGCGACAATAAACGTCGAAGCAGTTCCCGCATTTGCTCGTCAAACAAATATGACTTGCGCAACTTGTCATTTTCAACATTTCCCTGCACTAAATGCCTTCGGAAGATCCTTTAAACAAGGTGCTTATACGATGGTTGGTGGCCAGAGTATGATTCAGAGTGATAATTTATCACTTCCGGTTGCTCTTAATGCTTCATTAATTACTAAACTACGTTACCAAAAAACAAATGGTAGTGATAAGACGATGGCTACCAATACGGGTGATCTGCAATTACCTGATGAAGCTGCGTTAATAATTGGCGGACGAGGTACTGAAAATGTAGGGGTGTTATTAGAAGCATCATTAAAAGAGTCTGGTGCAAATAGTAATTTTAACTCATTTAAAATACATTTTAATTCTCCAACGGATAATGGGACTAATCTTGGCGCAGTCGTATTTCTAACTGATGCAGGGGGAGCATCTTATGGATTTGAATTATTAAACACAGGTGCTCAGCGATTTATGCGTGTTACTGAAGATAGAAAAGCCATCGCAGCGCAGCAGTTTATTAAGGGTACAGGTTCACCTGGCGCATCAGAAGCTGAAGGTGTTGCGTTGGTTGCATCCAAACATGACTATTTTGTGAATCTGAGTTTTTGGACGCCAAATTACGGTAGTGTTGCCATTAATAGTTTTGCAAATTATTTAAGGGCGGCTTATATGCCATCTATAGGAAGTTGGGATACGGCTTTTGGTTTCCAGCTATTTTCAGGTACTGCAAAGCGAGTTGATACAGGTACTGGATTGGCTGATGATACTAAACCAAGCGCCTGGTTTATTGACGGACAGGCTCAGGGACAATTGGGTGGGAAACCAGTAGGGTTTTATTTTACCTATGGAACGGCTAAAGCAGCCGCCGATAATTATTTTAATACTAATCCTAATGATCAGAATGCACTATCTATTTTGGGTGAGTATGGATTTATTCCAAATAAAGCGACAGTATATTTAGGCTACTTATCCGGTGATAATGGTAAAGCTGCTAATAACAAAGATCAAAGAATATCGATCGGCATGACCTGGTTATATAGTGAAAATATCGAGTTTCAATTATGGAACACAAGCTATAGTGGTAATGCCTATTCACCTAAACCTGCTGGTGGTGATAATTTAATATCATTAATGCTTTTTTCTGCTTTTTAATATTCTAAAAATACTTTTATAAATCCCGCTAAATGCGGGATTTTTTTTGTTTGAAATTAGACATGATTGCTTGTTACCAGACAGTTTTATTTAATATTTCTATCTTATTTTATTATAAGTTCTTGAACTTAAATAATAATTTAATCTGGCAGGTTGTTTGCAATAGAGGAGGAAAATTAATATAAAAAAAATAGGGGTTTGAAAAAATGAAATACCTATATCAGGGTGTCTTTTTAATGGCGATAACAAGCTCTTTGCCTGTAATAGCTGCGGAGTTGGAAAACAATCAACTGGATACCATTAGTGTAACCGCTACTCGTGAAGAACGAGCAACAAAAGAAGTGCCTGCCAGTATTACAGTAATTGATAAAGAACGTATTGATGATTCGCGTATGTTTAATATTACGGATGCACTTAGTGGTACGCCGGGTGTACAAATTACTACCAAGAACGGTGGTTATGATGCACGATTAATTATTCGTGGCGCAGGTTTAAAAGCCAGTTATGGTATTCGTGAAATTATGATGTTACGTGATGGTGTTCCCCTCACTGATCCAGATAGTTTTACCCGTTTGGATTTTATTGATACTCAAGATATAGAAAGAGTAGAAGTCACAAAGGGACCAGGTAATATTTATGCCCTTGGTTCAGCCGGTGGCACAATTCAAATTATTTCCAAATCAGTTTTTGATGAAGCTAGCTCCGTTAAGCTTGGCGTAGGTGATAATAATACTCAAAATGTTCATGCAAGAGTTGGTAATACTTTTGGTACTGATGAAGATCAGGCTGTATCAGTGACTTTTTCTAAAAGGACTTCAGATAATAGTTGGCGTCGTGACTGGAATAAGTTTGACTCAGAACAGTTAAGTGTAAAGCACGGTTATGACATGGGAAAAGACAGTGTGCTTGAGACTGAACTAAGTTATACCAAGTCAGATTTACAGTTGCCCGGTTCTATGGATCAAACTCAATATGATGAGTTTAAAAGAACTGGTAAACAAACCGGTAATAATAGTGCATGGGATCATTCCGGTCGTTATTCTACAAACTGGTTTTTAAATACCCGGCTGGAAAAGAAAATGGGCGATCTAACATATAAACCACGCTTTTATGCCAATGTCTGGTCACACCTTCATCCGGTAACCGGTGGAATTAATGATACTAATAACGTAACAATTATTGGTACTGATCAGGAATTTAGTTATAAACATCAACTACTTGGTGATTCGACCCTGGTTGCAGGTTTGACGCTGAAGCAGGATAGAAATAAGGATGATAAAAAGTATCAGTACCGTGACTATACGACTGGTTTTGGTGGACGTATTACAGCTACGTTATCAGACGCCAAAGGTGCTTTAATGGAAACGGAATCTGAAACAAATAATGTAATAGGTATTTTTGCGCAAGAATCAATGCGACCTACTAAAGAGTGGTTAGTTGATGCCGGTTTCCGCCTGGATAACATTTCCCTTAAGCAAGATACGAATGAAATCACCAAATTTAATTGGGGAACCGGAACCTATATAGCGGGTAGTGGATTTTCACATAGAGATCGAACATTTAAACTGTTTTCAGCAAACGTAGGTGCAAGTTATAAATTAACTGATGAACTTAATGCTTTTGCAACGATTGCTCAGGGTGATCAAATCCCCTTTAGTAGTGAGTTGGATAACAATCCTGACTTACAAGCTTCTACTAGTCGTAATATTGAGTTTGGTTTTAAAGGTCGGGCTAAGAACTGGGAATTTGATACTTCAATTTATCATATAAGAACTACCGATGAGGTTATCGGTATATGGGATGGCTCCACAACTGTTTATCAAAATGCAGGCACAACGGATAAGAAAGGTCTGGAATTTTCTGGAAGTTATCAGTTATTCAGTGCAGAAAATACCAGTAAATTATGGTTAGGTGGTAGCTATTCTTATAACCATTATCGTTACGTAACCTTTAATGAAGTTGTCTCAGGTTCACCTATTGATCGTTCAGGTAATCAACTACCTTTCATTCCAGAACAACAGTACAGTTTGTTTCTTACCTATGCACATCCTTCTGGTATAAAAGCACGTTTGCAGTCAGATACCTGGGGTGAGTATTACCTTGACAATGAGAACAGTGAAAAATTTGAAGGTTATCAATTTGTCACAAGTTTAAATATTTCTTATGAAACTGGAGCTCATACTGTTTCTGCAAATATACAAAATGTTATGGATGATCGTTATGCGGTGGAAGTTAAAAAAAGTACTTCTGGAAAAGTATCTTACACGGCCGGTGCGCCACGCAGTTTCCTTGTAAGTTATCGCTATAAGTTCTAAGCCATATATTCTTTCGCTCATGGATGAGCATAGTTTCTTATTTGAGGAAAGATAATGATAAAAATAATAAGAATATTAATGTTGCTGATATTTTTTTTGAGTGGTTCTACACAGAGCTTTGCAGTAATGGTGTGGCAACCTGCAGCAGTTAAACATAAAGCCGGGATGAATCATGATCGTATGGCTGCAAAAAATTTTCAACTAATAGAGCATCATGATACAAAAGTTTTTTTGTGGAAGCCTGATTTGAAATCAAAGCTGTTGAAGCTGGATAATGATCAGCTAAAGCTTAAATCAACAGGCATGGATAATTATCATGCTTTAGTTGCAAAGAGAAGAACAGATAAAGTAACTGAAGTTGCGATTCGTTATCCTTACATGCGTGGTAAACCATCTGGCTTTAGTCCAAAAATTTTAACCCAGGGTGTAAAGGCAAGTTATGAAATTGTGCCGGCACCTTTACCTCGTGAACATCGACGCTATCAAGCTGCTCACGATGCTGTTTTTATGCTTCGTTATGAAGGTGATCCGGTAAGTAATACAGCTGTTACTTTAAGTACTACAAACGGTACAAAATTTCGTACAACATCAGATCGTAATGGAGCATTACGTATTACTTTACCTGATGATTTTTCTGAGACAAAACCGGGGCGACGTAATAATAAATCTGCTGAATTTGTCTTATTTAGCGAACACACAGTTAAAGGTCGAAATTATCGTACCAGCCTGAGTGCTGCTTACTATGTTGACCCTCGTCATTGGAAGTCAACAGAACTTGGTGCAGTCGTATTGGTTTTTGGCTTTGTCAGTGGTGTAGTTATCACACGACGTGATCGTAAAAATGTTTCTATAACAAAAGGGAGAAATAGCTAATGCGATTATGGAAAAACCTTTCTGTTATTCGTAAGCTAATACAACTAACCAGCTTTATTATTCTTGTTTATGGTTCCAGTGTTATTGGATTTTATACGGCGGATAAATTAAGTAATGCACTGCCTGCCTTATCATGTGCCTATGATACAAAGACGGGTGACTATTGCACTTTAATACCTATACAACATCAGATGGATCATCGTATTGGAAGAGCAATAGCTAGTAACACTGATGTAGTTAAAGCTTTGCTTCCCTTTTTTACTACAATGATTACTTTCATTATCCTGTTTGTACTATTGAACAAAGCCTTTTGTGGTTGGATTTGTCCGTTGGGATTCTTTCAGGAGTTACTGGGGACGATTGGTCGTAAGCTGGGATTGCAGCAAAAGGAATCGTTATCGGATGAAACAGTAGATCGTATTCGTCCTGTTAAGTGGGCTATGTTAGGGCTATTAGTATTTGGTTTTCCACTACTGACTGGTTTGGGATTTATGGATCATTCATTGGGTAGTCCATATTGTAGCATTTGTCCCAGTCGGATTATGACGACATTGATGACTGGTGATGTATCCCAGCTTTATGTGGATACTTCTGGTACAGGTTACATGATACTTTCAATTATTGGCGATTTCCTTTTTGGTTTGATGCTTGCTATGGGTTTAACTCTTCGCCAACCTTTTTGTCGTATATGTCCTATGCTGGCTTTACATGCAGTATTCCGCAAAGTGGGTTTAGTGCGCCTGGTTAAAGACGCTAAACCACGTTGTGTTAAATGTGGTTTATGTGCTAAAGCTTGTCCTATGGATATTCGTGAAATTCATACGGATATGGAAAATAAAGATGTTTTATTTCCAGACTGCACTTTGTGTGGTCGTTGTGTAGAATTTTGTCCAGATAAAGATGTGTTAATGTTGAAGTATGCTGTTTTTCCTATATTTAGAGCTGATCCTGCATACTTTAAACAGCGCAAAAAAGCACAAACAAAATGGGAAAAGGCAAATTTATTATCCTGGTGGAATTCACGTAAAGCAGTAGTTGCAAGCAGTGGGGATAATAGCTAATGGTTGATGTTGAAACGATTAGCCTAACAATACCAACGGCATTATTTTTAGGACTGGCCTTTGGTGCCGGTCCATGTAACTTAACTTGTTTACCTTATCTGGGACCAACTTTTGTTGCCAGTGAAGGAACTGCAAATCATGCATGGCGAACAGTGATCCCTTTTTCTGCTGGTCGTTTAACAGGTTATAGCAGTCTTGGGCTTGCAGCAGGAATGCTTGGAAGTTCACTTAATTCCTGGTTTCAATCTCCAGTTGTTGGTTGGATACTCGGTGGTGCAACTATTCTGGTTGGTCTGTCGCTGTTGTGGAAACGTAAACAAAAATCTGAAACTGAGTTAAAAGTTTCAGTAAATATTCAAACCTTAGAGACAGTTGAAAAAAAGACACCTTCTTGTATGTCTGGCCGTAGTTTACCGGGTGGTTTATTTGTGATGGGTGCCGGCATGGCATTAAATCCTTGTGCACCACTGGCAACAATATTGATAGCAGCATCAGCAACAGGAAGTGCTATTGCAGGTTTAGGTTTAGGGCTTGGTTTTGGTGTAGGTGCAGTTGTTATTCCATCTTTTGTTTTTGGTATTGGTGTTGCTCACTTTGGCAGGCAACTACGATTACATATGGAAGGTTGGCGTCCAAAACTCGAAATTGCAGCGAGTGTTTTGCTCATTGTTATGGGGTTAATTACTGCTTTGGGTTGGATTCGTCCATGAATATGATGAGTTAAAGTTAAGATATTTATTCTGTTTTTCTTGATCCTGTCAGTCAATATTATTGCACTGATATTTGGGTTTTATTGTCTGTTATTAAGCAGACCTGTCTGATATCAGGCAGTTCCATCATTTTATTATTTATAACTTACTGATATTTTTAGCTAATTTCATTGGCATAATTTTTGCTCTTATGTCACGGGGATTGTGAGTGAATATATGTATGGTTCTTAATTATTTTCCCCTCCATAAATATAGACATTCGTTAAACATAATAATTTATATGCTTGGTTTAATAGCTTAAGTAAAAATTGTTTGAATATATATAAGCATGAATGAAACATTTTTTGCTTGGTTAGGTTAAAAATATTATGAGTATATTTGAAATACTTGATAAAGGCGGTCCTGTCGTCTGGATTCTTCTTTGTTACTCCATTACAGCTTTAGCAATTGTTCTGGAACGTTATCTGCATTTCTTTCGTATGGGGCATCTACCGCAAGGTTTCATTTTCCAGTTACAGGAAGCTTTATCTAAAAACAAGCTGTCTTCATTAATCTCTGAGTTACGAGGTCCTGAGGTGGCGGTGATTAGTGGACTACATCAGGCACACCAACAAGGCGTACAGGATTTAGTACGTACTGCTACTCGAATCGGTTCTCAGGAATTGCAACGTATGGAACGTGGCTTTCGTACATTGGGATTGTTAGGGGACACGGCACCATTGCTGGGATTGTTCGGCACCATTACCGGAATGATTAAGGCTTTCATAGTGATTGAACAAGCTGGTGGAAAGGTGGATGCGCAGGCTTTAGCCGGAGGTATTTGGGAAGCCATGGTAACGACAGGTGTTGGTCTTGCCGTGGCATTACCTATTTTATTTTTACTGCATTGGCTTGAAGGTCTGGCTGCTCGACGATCAAATGCTATGCACCACTATGCTTCTCTAGTGATTGAAAATTTACCTCACCAAAGTGAATTCACTGCAATGATTGATACCCAGCAAAAGGAAGAATGTAGTGGAATTTGAAGGGCTGCAACGCAATCGTAAGATACCCAGCCTTACCCCTCTAATAGATATCGTATTCCTATTGCTGGTTTTTTTTATGCTGACGGCTCACTTTGTAAAAGATCAGGTTCTGGATATTACTTTACCTGAAGCGGATTCAGCGACAACTCTTGATAATGAAGAAGCACTTGAGATAGTTCTTGATAAGCAAGGATATATCTTGATTAAACAAAAACACATTGCAGTTAATGAGCTGGATAATGTTTTGCAACAGATGTTATCTGGACGTAAAAACAAACAGGTAATTCTGCGTGGCGATGAGGTAGCACAACTAGGTCTTACGGTTAAAGTAATGGATGCTGCACGTAAGGCAGGCGCGAGATCACTGGATATAATTACTCAGAAACCCTGAGATGGAAATGATGTTGAGATGAAATTCAGGGATAAACAAATTAATTTTATAACTTTGCTGGTTTCTTTATTGATTCATGCTGCTTTGTTTATCCAGTTTTCCAATACAGCAATGAGTAGTCAGGCTCAGGCCCCCCTTTATGACACACGTATTTCACTTAACTTACTACCACCCGTTAAACAAAAACAACAGAAAGTTGTTGAAGTTAAACCATTAAAGCCTAAAAAGGTTGCTAAAAAAAAGATAAAGAAAAAAAAGAAAAAGAAGATTATACAACCTGTGCATGAACAGGCCGTTGCTCCAAAAATTAAAAAGGAAGTACAACGTCAACAAGTAGATGATGTTGTTCCTGTACGACAACGTTATTTCTCGACTTTGCTGACACATATTGAAGGTCATAAGTATTATCCACGATCAGCTCGTCATCGTGGTATTGAAGGAAGTATTCAGGTTTCTTTTCGTTTGCAGGCTAATGGCAGTATCAGCGGATTGATAGTCAGTGGTGGTCCATTAATATTGCGACGAGCCGCAAAAAGTTCTGTGACAAGTGCATTGCCATTACCATTATGTCCACCTGAGATCACTTGTCCTATGCAAGTGAGTTATGCCATGCAATTTAAATTACGCTGATTGAGGATTTATCGGTAAATAATTAAGTAGGGATTAGTTTTAAAAATAAAAAATAGCTTAAAATTGAGGAAGACACTATGAAGTATAAACCGTTAACAATGATGATATTGCTTGCTTTACCAGGAATGAGTAGTGCAGAAGATGATGTAGCAATAACGCTTGATGAAATTTCAGTTATAGGAACACGTGAAGCACAATCATTAAAAGAAACAGCACTAAGTATTGGTATTGTTACGAAACAAGATATTGAAGATGTAAAACCCACACATCCTTCTGAAATTATGCAACGCATTCCTGGTGTGCATGTCAATGTAACCGGTGGTGAAGGTCATATGACAGCTATTCGCCAGCCTATAACGACAAAAGCAGTTTATCTTTATCTTGAAGATGGCATACCCACTCGTTCAACCGGTTTTTTTAACCACAATGCCTTATATGAAATCAATCTACCTCAGTCAGAACGTATTGAAGTCATAAAAGGACCTGGCTCAGCATTATATGGTAGCGATGCTATTGGTGGTGTTATTAATGTTGATACAAAACCGTCACCCCTAAAGCCTGAAGCAGATGTATCCGTTGAGGCCGGTAGTTTTGGTTGGGCTCGAGTCTTGCTGAGTGGGGGTTCTACAATTGATAATGATGGTTATCGTGTCAGCTTAAATGCAACACATACTGATGGCTGGCGAGATTCAACACAATATGATCGTCAAAGTGCTACAGTGCGTTGGGATCGAAGCTTGGAAAGTGGAGCAAGCCTTAAAACGGTTTTATCAACATCAGAAATTGATCAGCAAACTGCGGGTTCATCAAGGCTTTTAGAAGTTGATTATCTTAATAGTCCGACTTTAAATTACACACCTATTTCATATCGTAAAGTCTCTGCTCTGAGATTATCAACAGCTTATGAAAAAGAGAGTAGCGATAGCTCATTAAGTGTTACACCTTATGTTCGTTCAAATTCGATGGAATTGTTACCAAACTGGGCACTAAGCTATGACTCTACAATTTATGAAACTAAAAATAATTCTTTAGGAGTGTTAGTTAAACATCGTCAGGATTTTAAACCAATGCGTACTCGACTTGTGACAGGTATAGATGTTGATTTTAGCCCCGGTGGTCGTGTTGAGCAAGATATTACTGCGACTCAAACGGGTAATATTTATACTTCATACACATTAGGTTCAATTTTATATGATTATGATGCCACTTATGCAGCTATGTCACCTTATGCGCATGTAGAATTTTCTCCATCAGAAAACTGGCGTGTGACTACAGGGTTACGTTATGACAGCATGTCATATAAATATGATAATAATTTAACCGAATTAACAACGGGTAGTCATCGTCGACCTGGAGATACTACGGTGAATTTTAATCACCTAAGTCCAAAATTGGGTACGACTTATGCGTTTAGTAAAACCTTAAGTGGTTTTCTTTCGTATCGCCATGCATTCCGTGCTCCATCAGAAAGCCAATTGTTCCGTCAAGGTAGTTCAGTCAATACGGTTGATTTAAAACCCATTAAAGTTGACAGTATTGAAATGGGGTTACGTAGTAAGAAGAAGAATACAAATTACAATATTTCACTTTATTATATGACTAAGAAAGATGATATTTTGTCGTATCAAGATGGTTGGGGTAGTCCACGTTATACTATGAATGCTGGTAAAACGTCACACCAAGGGATTGAAGTTGGCTATGGAAATAAATTATCTGACAATTTAGAACTTGATATTGCTGCATCATATGCAAAACATACATATGAAAATTGGATCCTTGCTTCAGGTAAAAATTATAGCGGTAATGAAATGGAATCTGCACCACGTTTAATTGCTAACACTCGGTTAGGCTATAAAGCCGAAGCCTTAAATGGTGGCAAAATGGAGTTGGAATGGGTGAAGTTAGGTGGTTACTGGATGGATGCTGCAAATACCTATAAATATGCAGGACATGATGTGTTTAATTTACGAGTTAATCATTTCATAAGTAAAGATCTTGAGTTATATGGTCGCCTTATGAATGTGGCTGATGTTCGTTATGCTACATCTGCAAAATATTCAAGCCCTACGAAAATTGAATATGCACCTGGTATGCCTCGTACAGCATATGTAGGTATGAAATATAAGTTCTAACATAAATTAGAATAAGTATTTTTCTAAAATGATTCATTTTCTATCTTACCCTAAAAGAGTAAGGTAGAATTTTGGGTTATATTAAAATTGGTTTTTAGACAAAAAATACAGTTATGCAAAATCATAAAAAAATCTTCACAGCAGTTTTTTATCTATGTCTTGGTACAGTAATATTTATTTCTGGCTGTGCACAAACTGGTGGCCACACAAAACATAAATATGCGATCCCCAAAATATGTAAAAAGAGTTCTGCGATGCCAACTTTACGTTGCGCATCGACAACAACAGCCTCTTTTGATAAACAGGGCATCTTGTGGGTTGCCTGGTATAGTACAGGGCATGTGTATTTAAGTCGTTCAACTGATAAAGGCCAGACCTTTAGTCAGCCCGTCACAGTAAATCGTATTCCTGAAAATGTTTATGCTAAAGGTGAGAACCGTCCCAAAATTGCTTTTGGTAACAAAGGTGAAATCTATTTATCGTGGACACAAAAGCTAACGCAAAAACGTTTTAGTGGGCATATTCGTTTTAGCCGTTCTATTGATGGAGGTGAACATTTTTCTGATCCAGTAACCGTAAATGATCATCTTGAAGTAACCAGTCATCGTTTTGATGTGCTAGCGGTTAACGACAAAGGTGATATTTATATTGCCTGGCTGGACAAGCGAGATTTACTGGCCGCAATAAAAGCCGGTAAAAAATATAATGGTGCCGCCTTGTATTATGCATTATCAACCGATGCGGGAAAAACGTTTCATAAGAATAAAAAGATAGCGGACAACTCCTGTCAGTGTTGTCGGGTAGCGATGGCAATGGATAATGAACAGTTACCGGTCATCGTATGGCGACATATCTTTGGTGACAATATCAGGGATCACGGCATTGTTACGTTTTCTCAAGCCAATCAGGCAAATAAACCGAAACGATTGAGTCATGATAACTGGCATATTGAAGGTTGTCCGCATCATGGTCCCGCAATTTCTATTGCAGATGACGGTGTTTACCATATCACCTGGTTTAATAATGCACCTGATTCTCATGGATTGTTTTATGTGAATTCCACAAATAAGGCAGTCAGCTTTTCCACACCATTAAATTTTGGTGATTACGAAAAATCTGCGGCACATCCTCATGTTCTGAGTCTTGGTAAACGTGTTTATATAGTATGGAAAGAGTTTGATGGTAAACAGTCAACCCTTAATGTAATGCAGTCTGGTAATGCTGGAAAATCATGGTCACCCCCCACACAACTCGCAACAACCAGTGCAGCATCTGACCACCCATTTTTAATCAAAAATGGCAAGGAGGTATATGTTAGCTGGCATCGTATTGGCAAAGAATATCGTTTGTTACGAATACCAAAGTAAGAATTATTTATGACTCAATTTAAACTGTTTAAGCAATACGTGTTGGTTGTGGTATTTATTGTTATAAGTATACCTGTTTTTGCTGCGAACGAAATTCGTCCATTTGTTTCAGGAAGTTTTGCACAAATACTTGAACAACGTGAAGATAAACCGTTTGTTCTGGTATTCT
The DNA here is from genome assembly GCA_964654445.1 of uncultured Thioalkalispiraceae bacterium. Classification (GTDB taxonomy): domain Bacteria; phylum Pseudomonadota; class Gammaproteobacteria; order UBA6429; family Thiohalophilaceae; genus JAGLTQ01. The sequence goes on along the minus strand of CAZZIS010000016.1, from coordinate 11,807 downwards.
GGTCACTGGATTGTCCATCCTGTTACAAAGAACTTGAGATGTTAGGCAGATTTAGCAGTAGAAACACAGAGCTTAATATTGTGCTTGTTTCTACAGATATTGAGGCAACCCAGTATGAATTACAGACTATTTTATCAAAGTATAAGCTGGAAAATCATGAGAATATAGAAGCATGGGTTTTTAGTGGTGATTCAGATGAACGTTTGCGCTTTGAAATTGATCGAACCTGGTATGGAGAGTTACCGCGTAGTTATTTTTTTAAAGCATCAGGAAAAAAACAGGTTGTTAGTGGAATAATTTCTGAAGAAAAATTAATGGCCTGGATGAAACATTGACGTACTCTTAATTAACTTCATTAAATATTAAATCAAATGTTATTTCTTCACCTTTTTTAAGGGCACGTATTTGTTTTAATTCAGGCAAGCGAGTAGAGATATAGCCACAAGTTGCGCTGTTCATACCTTCACTATTTTTTTTAATACCATAGAGTAAGCTCATCGCAACATAGTTAGCACGTTGTATTTTGTCTGGTGAGTTAATCATTTCTCCATTGATCTCGATGCCTTCATCTATATCCAGATCCATACCTTCAGGAAATTGGCGTTTTTTCCTGGCTGTCGTGAATTTTTATCGTAATCAAGAATTTTTTTTCCATTTATATAAACGGATAACATTGTTGGTATGTGAATTCCTTTTTCTCTATATAACAATTATGGTTGCATGAACCTGGTGTTGTTAAATTGTTCAATTATAAAATCAATAAAATGCCGGACTTTGATGGACATATATTTCCTGGAAGGATAAACGGCATATATATTTAGTTTAGCAGGACAGTATTCAGGCAAGACCAGTTCCAGTCGACCAGCTTGAATATCATCAGCAACAATAAAATCGGGTAGCAAGGTGATACCCATACCATTACATGCCGCTTGGCAGATTGCATCTCCATTGTTTGCGCTAAAGGAACCGCGTACGGGAACTCTATACTCTTCTTCATCGGGCCCCAGCAAAAACCATTCCTGACCACTTTCCAGATGACTGTAATGAAGACAGTTATGTTGGGTTAGTTCGGTCGGGCTTTGCGGGATTCCATGTTGCTGTAAATATTCAGGTGAAGCAACGAGCAGATGCTGGCATGAGGCTATTTGTCGTGCAATAAGACTGGAATCTTTTAATTGTGCGATGCGGATCACCACGTCGTAACCTTCTTCTACTACATCGACAAAGCGATCATTGAGGTTCAAGTCCACCTCAACTTTTGGGTAGCGCTCCTGAAATTGGTGCAAACGAGGAACCAATTGACGAATCCCAAATGACATCGGAGCATTAATACGTAAAACACCGTAGGGTTCAGTGTTCAGACCTGTGGCGATGCAATCGGAATCCGCCACATCAGCAAGAATTTGTACACAGCGTGAATAATAGGCACGACCCGCTTCGGTCAGACTGATATGCCGAGTGGTTCGATTTAGCAGACGTACTCCGAGGTGTGATTCCAGCTCAGAAATATGATTACTCACCCCGGATCGAGAGATCGGTAAGCGATCAGCAGCGGCGGTAAAACCACCTGCATCAACCACTGTGACGAAGGCCTGCATGCTGGTAAATCGGTCCATGTCTTCCTTATTAGTAAGATAATATAGATAATATATCCAGTTTATATGTATTTATCTACTATTGGTTACAAATATATTATGCAGCATGTCTCACAAAGTTATGGATAAAGGAGAATTATCATGTTGAAACTACGTAAAAGTAATGAACGAGGCCATGCCGATCATGGTTGGCTTGATAGTCACCATACTTTCTCATTCGCCAATTATCATGATCCAGCGCATGTACATTTTCGCAAGCTGCGTGTCATTAATGATGATCGTGTTATGCCGGGTAGTGGTTTTGGTACTCACCCACATAAGGATATGGAAATTATTTCCTATGTTGTAGAGGGAGCAATCGAGCATAAGGATAGTATGGGTAATATACACGTTTTGCATAAAGGGGAAGTGCAACGGATGAGTGCTGGTACAGGAATCACGCACAGTGAATATAATCATTCTGCAGAAGAGTCTTTACGCTTTTTGCAGATTTGGATATTTCCCGATGAAAAAAGCATACAGCCTGAATATGAGCAAATGAAATATACTGATCGGATCAAACCGAATGAAGCCTGTCTGCTGGTATCAAGTGATGGTCGGCAAGGTTCAGTAAAGATCCATCAGGATATGAATTTGTATACAGCGCAACTAACTGAGAATGGAAGTATGACATTTGATCTTCCTGAAGGGCGCCACAGTTGGATTCAACTTGTGAATGGTGCTGTTGAAGTAAATGGTGTGGAAATGACATCGGGTGATGGTCTCGCCGTGAGTAATGAAAGTCAATTGAACTTTATTGGTAAGAAATCGAGTGAGTTATTAATATTTGATCTTGATTAGACCTTTCTGGAGTGCAGTCATTGACTGTACTCCTCATATTAATATCAGTAGTAGATAGATAAGATAAAACAATTTTTCAAACAAGGAGTTAGTTAATATGTTTTTAATAGCGGGTGAGTTTATAGTGAAAGCAGAATTTCGTGATGAATTGATGTTAATGTCAAGGGAGTTGATTCAACCATCTCGTAATGAGGATGGTTGCATAAGTTACAGTTTTTATGAAGATCAGACAAAGCCCAATCACTTTTTATTTTTTGAACGCTGGAAGGACAGGGAGAGTATTGATGCTCATTTTCAGAAAAATTATTTTAAGGTGTTCGCAGAACGTTTCCCCGATATGATAGAAGGCAAAGGGGAAATTAACATTTATGAGATCAAACATACAGAGATGATTTGAATGAAAAAAATTTTACAATCTGCATTAGATGAACACCGTGTGAGCTGGATGGAGTTATTTTATGATTTGGTTTATGTGATAGTTATCGCACGCCTGGCACATTTGGTAACATATGGTCATGATGGACACATTGGCATATCAGAATTTTTCATCTTTATCGCTTTGTTTATTCCTGTCTGGTGGGCATGGACTGGTCATACTTTGTATGCGACCCGTTTCTACGATGACAGTGTTATTGACCGACTAATAAGTTTGTCACAAATGTTTCTGGTGACACTAATGACATTGTTTATCACCGATGCCTTTCATGGTCAGGGACAGATGTTTGCTATTATTTATGCAGCCATTCGTGGTCTGCTGGTGGTTATGTACCTTCGGGTCTACTTCAGTAATAAAGACCATAGACCGGTCTCATCCCGTCTGGCTGCCGGTTTCAGTATTGGTGCTTTATTTTGGTTGGTTTCTGCATTCTTGCCAGGTGTATGGATGTATTCTTTTTGGCTGATAGGTTTATTGATCGACTTCATTACCCCGTTACGATGCCGCCATTTACTCAGGCAAGTGAGTGTTCATAAACATCACTTACCGGAACGGTTTGGTTTGTTGGTAATTATTCTGCTAGGCGAATCTGTGGCGAGTTTAATCAGTGCTCTGGACTCGCAAGATTTAAACCTGGTAATAATTACAACAGCATTGCTCGGTTTCATTAGCCTGAGTGCTATCTGGTGGCACTATTTTGAAGTGATTGAACGTGTGGTGATTGATCGGGAGCTGGGTGCAGCTCATTTGATAATATATGGTCATCTACCGATCTTTATTGGCTTGGCTTTATTCGCCTCTGCCATCAGGCAAAATATTGTTGGCAATCTGGCCGTCCCGGATATTACTTTATTATTTAGTGTCAGCATGACTTTGTATTTAATACCTGTATTATTGATTGCACAGCAGGCTCAGGATCGTATGGAGCGTTGGCCATTACGACGAAATACAATTGTATTGGTAATGCTGCTGGCAGTTCTTGCAAGTTTACGTAATTACTTGAATGGTATAGGGGTGGCCTTTTCCATTACTGTATTAATGGTGCTTTATGTTTATCTGAACACACCAAAACCTGTAAAGACAAATTAATTTTAATCAAAAAATAAAATATAAAAGTTTATTTAGACCATGAATCTATATTTAATTAAGGAGTAATATTATGTTAGGTGAAAATCACAGTGTCCACCAGGAGTTTCCTGAGCAACATGAACTGATTGAACGGTTAATGGCAGAAGACATGCATTTCAAGCGGATTGCTGATGAATATAATATGATGGATAAGGAAATTCGTGGTATAGAAATGCGAGATTCACCTATTGATGATTCTGCTTTCAGAGAAATGAAAAAAAAACGTAGCCTCTTAAAAGATAATATTTATCAGATGCTACTGAAACATTCTTAATCTCTGTTACCAAAGTAGCTAATCAATCCTTTAGTGTAAATATAATTTTGGAATGTTGGTTAAGTAATTAAGAAACGATTATTTTTCCGGTATATATTTTTCATACTGGGGTAACGTGTTCGTTATATCATCCCAGTTTGCTTTTGAAGAAACAAAAAATATGTGCTGTGGGACGCTCGATTATATTCGACTCAATCGTACCAAGACGAATACGAATATTTTCCGGGCTTGAGGTATTTTTACTCATTATTGGAGAGCCGCAGGTTTTACAAAAATATTTTATTTGTGCAGATGATGAGTTATAAGCGGTTAGGTTATCTTCGCCGGATTCAAAATTAAATTTTTTAATTTCAACGTTTGCATTTGTTGCATATGCACTGCCTTGTGCTTTTCTGCAAAGGGAACAATGGCAGCAGACGATATCTTTAATGACACCAGAAATGGTGAATTTGATTTTGCCGCATAAGCAGCTTCCGTGGTACATAGTAGTCTTAGTAATTAATATTATTGATTAAAACAGTAATCAATTTGTTGTTTTATTTGTTTCATACTATATGGCTTTGTAATATAGCCACAAGCGCCTTTTTTAAGACATATAAGTGCAGTATTAATGTCTTCATTTGCTGTAACCATGAGTACAGCAACATGTGATAGTGACGTATCTTCTTTTATATTGTCTAACAATGTGATGCCATCAAGTACAGGCATATTTATATCCAACAGTACGAGATCAATGGACTGGTTTTTTAATATATGTAAACCTTTTGGGCCTTCATTTGCAGTTAAAACAGTAAATCCTTCTGTATTTAACTGGCGTTCCAGAATGTCAATATTTTCCTCAATATCGTCAATAATTAAGACCGTTTGTTTATTTTGCATTTATTAATCTCATTTTAGTTAGCTGTTGAATTATGGCAAGAAAAGTATAAATATCATATGGATAGAGTAGAAATTCAGGATTTTATTAATGTGTTACTTTTAGTCTGGTTACTTAAATTTAAGTTTACTCGATATTTGCCGACAAAATTATATATATTAAGAGTAAATAATATCAATGGATATTGATACATGCCGAAACAAGGTTTACACAATACAAATATAGTTGTGAAAGCAGGTTTTACCAGCATCCTGGTACTTGTATTTATTTTTGGTATTTTTTCTCTTTACCAACTCAGAAATATTACGCTCAGTATGACAAACACTATTGCGACAAATAGCAAAAAGATTGTTCATGTAGTATTAATGCGTGATTCGATTCGCCAACGACAAGTTGCTATGACAGAAATGTTATTAGCTAATGATGTTTTTGACCGTGAAATCAGTCGAATGACTTTTTTTTCACTTTCAGGAATTTTTCGTGTAGAAAATAACAAGTTACAAAAATTACCAATTAACGATTCTGAAAAAAAACTACTAGATAAAATACTGGATCATGTTCGCTTTGCACAACCACTTAATCGAGAGGCGGTGGATATACTTCTGGAAGATAATACATCTAAAGAGGGGCGAAGTTTAGTTTTGCGTGCCCAGGTTTCACAAAAAATATTATATCGTTTACTGGGTGATTTAATAAATCTGCAAAATGAAAACACTCAAATATTTGTAAATGCAAGCAGGGAGAATTATGCTACTACTTTATATTTATCGGTTTTGTTCGTAATTGTTATTTCATTAATTGCCTGGATTATAGCAAAAATCACCGCAAGAATTATTACCCAAAAAAATGAAGAATTAATAACAAAAAATAAACAGCTTGAAGAAGTGTCTAATCAGGCGCTTGAAGCCACACGTGCAAAATCAGAATTCCTGGCAATTATGAGTCATGAAATACGAACACCCCTCACTTCAATTATTGGTTTTGCAGAAGCACTATCGGAAAGATCTACACAGATAAAAGACAGGATTAGTATTACTAAAATTATTATAAAAAATGGTAAGCATTTATTAAACATAATTAATGATATTCTGGATATTTCAAAAATTGAAGCAAACAGAATGGACTTTGAGAGAATCTATTTTTCTCCAGTTGAGATTATTACTGAAGTAGAAGAGGTAATTAAAAATCAGTTTATGGAAAAAGGTATTCAATTTTATATTGAATATGATTTTCCCTTACCTAACATTATTTGCAATGATTCACTCAGGATAAAACAGATTATTCTTAATTTATGCAGTAATGCGCTTAAATTTACAAATACAGGTAAAGTATCTTTAAAAATACATTGTGATATTGAAAAAGAAAAAATATTTTTTACTGTGATTGACTCAGGTATTGGATTGAGCAGCGAACAAATGGATAAGGTGTTCGATGCATTCACACAAGCAGATTCATCAACAACTCGTAAATATGGTGGCACAGGGTTAGGACTATCACTTTCAAAACAATTTGCAGAAAAAATGGGTGGAACAATAACCGTTGAAAGCCTGCAAGGCATTGGTAGCCAGTTTAGTGTTAGTATAAGTACAGGAAAAATCGATCCAAGACAATTAATAGTCGGTGAGCCAGAATTACCGGAAAAAACAGATGTTATAAAATCTAAATATAATTATTCTTATAATGTAAAAGGAAGTATTCTTGTTGCAGAAGATAATTATGATAATCAGCAACTTCTTTCCATTTTGCTCTCTGATACAGGAGCAAAACTTACTTTTGTTGAAAATGGACAACAAGCAATTGATAAAGCTTTTATTAAAACCTACGATTTGATTTTAATGGATATGCAAATGCCGGTTATGGGTGGGTTAGAAGCAACAGAAAAATTACGACAGGCTAATTATATAAAACCTATTGTTGCTTTGACAGCGAATGCAATGAAAAGTGATTATGATATGTGTGTTGGTGCAGGTTGTAATGATTTTCTTACAAAACCAATAAACAAAGAGAAATTGTTTCAGACAATATATAAGTATCTGCAAATAGAAAATGAAAAAATAGATGATAAAAAAATTGTCTCCGATATATTTGAAAAGCGCAATTTTAAAATGCGTGAGTTGATAATAAAGTTTGTGAAAGGACTACCTGCAAGAATGAAAGAAGTTGAACAATTTAGAGATGAAAATAACTGGAAAAATATGAGAGATGAACTGCACAAAATTAAGGGCGTTGGCGGATCGATGGGCTACCCAATGGTATCGAAAATTGCAGCAGAACTTGAGTATGAGGTAATGAGAGAAAATGAAGTTGAAGTGGACAGGTTATTGTTGAGTATGAAGAATATATGTAAACGAATTCAAAAAAGCATTCCCGATTTAACAAGTGAAATAAAGGAATAAAAAAATGAATACTATAGATAAAATATTAAGTAATAAAAATAACGAGGTTTGGTCTGTTTCTCCTGAAGACTCTGTTTTTGATGCAATTAAAAAAATGAATGAAAAGTCTGTAGGAGCATTGCCGGTTGTATCAAATGATAAATTAGTTGGTATTATTTCGGAGCGGGATTATACCAGAAAAGTTATTCTCGAGGGACGTACATCGAAAGAGACGAAGGTAAAAGATATAATGACCGGGAAGGTATTTCATACTTTTCCAGATCAAAATATTGAAGAATGCATGGCAATTATGACTAAGTATCATATCCGACATTTACCGGTTATAACCAATGGGAAGTTAAGTGGAATGATCTCAGTGGGTGATATCGTAAAATATATTATATCCGATCAGAAATTTAAAATTGAACAACTTGAGCACAACATCTCCTGGGGTGAATCTTATTAGAAATTTTTTACACCATGATGGTATTTCTAATACAATGTAAGCATGGAAATACTTAAAGTACCTCAAGGCGAATATCGCCTGGCACGCTACCCTTACTACAAAAAAGAATTGTTACGGGCATGGGATGCAGCAGATGAATACCTGTTAAATTATGTCTATAAAGAATGTAATGCAAAAACTCCGCAAAAAGAGTTAAATATACTAATTGTTAATGATGGTTTTGGCGCATTAGCAACAGCACTTTCAGAACATAATGTTACTGTTTGGACGGACTCCTGGCTCAGCCACAAAAGTACTCAACAAAATATCAGCCGTAATGAATTATCGGAAGATAATATTAAAATAATAAGTAGTTTAGAAACCCCTGATGGCCATTATGACTATGTATTAGTTAAAATACCTAAAAGTAATGCTTTTCTTGAAGATCAGCTTATACGTATTAAATCCTGTCTTTCTTCATCAACACAAATTGTTGCTGCTGGAATGGCAAAATTAATTCATACTTCAACACTTAAATTATTTGAAAAATATATTGGCCCAACAAAAACATCATTAGCCAGAAAGAAGGCACGTTTAATTTTTCCACAAGTTAATGAATTAATTCAGCATGATACAAGTCCATATCCAAAGTCATATCTGCTGGAAGGGACTAAGTACAAAATTATTAATCATGCTAACGTGTTTTCTCGTGACAGGCTGGATATTGGCACTCGATTTTTTCTCCAACATATTCCTCAATCAGAAACATATAAAAAAATTATAGACTTGGCTTGTGGCAATGGTATTGTTGGATTGATTGCAGCTGAAAAAAATCCAACAGCAGATATTTTGTTTCTTGATGAATCATTCATGGCTGTAAAATCCGCAAGAGAAAATGTGAATAAAAATTTACCTCGCCATGATAAAAATCGGTTTGAGGTAACTGATTGTTTAAGTGGAATAGAAAATAATAGTGCTGATTTAATTTTGAACAACCCGCCTTTTCATCAGAATAATGTTATTGGTGATCAGGTGGCATGGAAAATGTTTAAACAATCTAAAGATGTATTAACTAAAAATGGCGAATTATGGGTGATAGGAAATCGCCATCTTGCTTATCATATAAAATTAAAGAAAATATTTGGAAATTGTGAAATGATTGCAAGTGATAATAAATTTGTTATTTTAAAGTCAGTTAATAACTAAGTCTTGAGCGGTGCAATCGTGTTAACGACCACGCCCGCTGTAAGACTTTGTTAGTAGATATTGTTAACTATTATTTTATTTTTGAAAGAAGAGTTGGATTAGTAACAAGGTTTCTTACGCCATGTGCATGATCTTCTTTGAAAATATTACCTTTACACCATTCTCCTACAGTCTTAATGTTAACCTTAGCCACTTTAGGGCGAATACTCCATGAAACCTGAAAAGGCGAACCTTCTTCATTGTAACCGGGACCGGTTGTTGATCCAGCGTATTGAACAGGGCTGCCAGTATTACTTGGGATGTTAAATGCCTGGTAAAAATTATTCTTCTTACCAAGCTTGGTCAGTTTACCAAAGTCGAGCGCTTTATCGTTATTAACTAAGACATAAACTTGAGTTTCAACGCGTAACTGAGGATTCTTGATAGATTCATTTAAGCATGAGCCCAAAGTTGGACCAGGCTTGATTTGTGCACTTGAGTAAACGTAGTGAACTTCTATGGTGTCACCGGCTGAAAGATTACCATGTTTGCTAGGGCAGATGTCTTTATGAACGGGTTTTAGTTCTGCACTGCTCAGGTGGCCAGTATACTCATAACCACTTTGATATCCGTGGCCATCACCATTACCGGCATACTTAGCAAATTCTCCGCCTTTGTGTTCAGCATTCATGTGAAAATGGATATTACAGAGATTCATTGTAGTATTAGCAGGTGCAGTATTGAATGCACGTTTGTTATTTCCAGCGCTAGAGTCGATATCGCGTGGAGATTGAGGACCGAATCCTTTACCTTTAGTATTTTTTGCAAGTAGCTTATGCTGTTTAGTAATTACATTGTCAGAAACCTGACCATGATGAGCATCCAAACCTGTCGTACTTGCATTGACACATACTGGCATTAGTGAAAATGTTGCTAGTATGATAAGAACAGTTTTATTCATTATTTATCCTTTCCTGTTAATTTTAATTGCTACTTTTCTATTATAAGGAATTAATAGTTGATAAACCAGATATGTTTCAAATTGCAACTTAAAATCTGCTGAACATCAGGTTATTCATGTTAGAATGTGATTTTTTAGATTTGTATTAATATGTGGTTATTCTATATCAACAATTATTTGAATTGAAAAATGCGTTGTAATAGTTTTTGTTATCATTGGTTGATTCAATGGCGTATTCAGCTGTAAATGAGGGTGCAATATATTTGTCCCCGTGATCGAGAGTGAATGCTCTTGACTTGTTCGTCGCGTGTTATATTCATACGCCTAACATTGGAAGATTTTTTATACTATGGTATGTAAGTGATAATAAAATACAATGCTTTAATTCATTAATGAGGATGACATCGTTTTTATGAAATATTATAGCTCTATTACCTTCGTATTTAAATTCGTCTTTATATCGCTCTTTAAATGTATCAATCAATTTCGTTTTACAATTAAAGTACATGGCATATTGATCAGGCATTGATTTTTTCCAGCCCAATCTTATAGTACAACCACCTTTTGTTAAATAGCCTGGCTCGCCCCATTTTAGAGTTTCTTCTAGTGATTTTACGTCGTCTGTTTCTTGTTATAAGGCGTATTCATTAATAAACTCATTTAATTCTTTTGGTGACTTAATGTGAATTACTGACCGTCCTTCTTTTTTGTATTCTTGTATTAAAGAAATTAATCTAGGTCTTATTTCTTTATGAATATACCATATCATCTTAAATAACTGCTTGGTCATAGGGAGCATCGGACAGCCAGATGGAAATTTAGGACGAGGATGAAAAATAGACATAAACTGACGTTTTGAAGCCCACCAATAATGCACCCATAGTGGATGATCTATAAAAATGATGGTATCAGCTTTCTCAAAACGACTTTCAATTGTTTCCCATGATGCAAAACCATCAATTATCCACTTTTCTTTAGCCAGGATTTCATCATGCTTTTGCTTAAAAATGTGAGAAGGGGTTGGCACCCATCCTCTATTCCATTGCAATTGGTCTAACGCATAAACAGGAAGACTCTTAGCCTTTCCAAGTTTTTCACACAACGTGGATTTTCCACCACCTGCGTTTCCTATAACAGAGACTCTAGTCATGTATTTTTAGCCTTATAACGTTAGAAATCACCGGTGATTTTCTCAATGGGCGGGGTTTGCCCATTGAGAAAATTGTCCATGTTGATTGGATTGTTATGCCTTAAGTGGCATACATTCACCAATGGCCCAATATTCTATATTTTCATTAGACATGCCATTACTAAATAAATTTTTTAGCATATTTGGTAAAACTATTGCCACCCCTACTGTGCAGCCTTTTAATTTTAGTTTTTCAATTGTATCACCAGCGTAGCGTGGTGTGATTACCAAGTATTCAATTTTCTTATTGTTATATATTATGTGTTCATCTAGATGGAGTGCCATATATTCCTTTTTGTTACTATCTATTACTTTGCCGATTTCTTCAGCAGTAATTGGGCCGAATAGAGGTCCGTAACATCCTCCATCACCACCGCTTAATTTGTATTTCCCTTTTTTCATTTATATTGGCATAACGGTAGAATTAAATGGCGCCGCTTTGCGGCGTGTCTTTTATCTGACTTAGGTTGACGTTTCATTACTATCCTAACATACGCTGTTT